>JANOEF010000819.1:0-15675 GCA_031413075.1 Acidobacteriota bacterium
TAATTGTTAGTTTGACCTACCATCTTTAATCTTATACCCAATTATTCAGTTAAAACGAGCCAAGAATTTGCTGAAATTGATTGTGTCGGTTGAATAAACTCAAACAATACAAGGTGTTACAAGAAAGTGTCCTGATGTCAGTTTGGAAGATGTTAAATTAGAAAGATGAAAAATCAAAAAATTGAAGTAAAAGGAACGGAAATTGTTATCTATTCAAAAAAAAATGACGACTATATTTCTCTAACCGACATTGCACGTTACAAAAATCCGAATGCCCCGAAAGATGTGGTCAAAAATTGGATGCGAACTTACAGCACGATTGAATTTATCGGGCTTTGGGAGAAAATTCACAACCCTAAATTCAAAGGGGTCGAATTCGACTCCTTTCTGTCTCAAGCAGGAAGTAATTCATTTGTTTTATCGCCTTCAAAATGGATTGAGGCGACAGATGCAATCGGCATAGTTTCAAAAGCAGGTTCGGGCGGCGGCACTTACGCACATCGGGACATCGCCTTTGAATTCGCTTCGTGGATTAGTGCGGAATTCAAACTTTACTTGATTATCGAATTCCAGAAACTTAAAGACGAAGAAAATAACCGATTAAGACTCGAATGGAATTTGCAGCGAACTCTCGCCAAAATCAATTATCGAATTCACACCGACGCGATTAAAGAAAATCTGATTCCGGCGGAACTTTCCAAATCGCAAATCAGCAATGTTTATGCCACCGAAGCCGACCTTTTGAATGTGGCACTGTTCGGCAAAACCGCGAAACAATGGCGTGACGAAAACACGGACGCTGACGGAAATATCAGAGATTTTGCCACGATTGAACAACTCGTAATTTTGTCGAATCTGGAAAGCATCAACGCCATTCTGATTTAACAAGATTTACCGCAAAGCACGCGACTGCAACAGCTTAACGCGATTGCGATAACGCAAATGACATCATTGATGAATAATTCAAATATCAAAAAACTTAAATAAAGATGGAATGGGCGAGCGAGACGACCCGCAATTTAAGGAATTGGTCAAGAAAGTCGGGATTCCTGAATAGAAAAGAGTAACAAGATTTTTACAATGAGAATGCTAAAATCATTTTGCTTTGGAGAATAAAATGAGCAATTTACTGTCAACCGATTTAGATTCGCCAACTTCCGTCCCGTATTTTTTATGGGATGCCCCGATGACGGTTGCCGAATTGAAGCAAAAATTAGCCTCGGCTTCTGAGATAGAAAGAATTCGTCTGCTTGGGAAAATCTTACGCGAGGCCCGCGACTACGAAGTTTGGAAATTCACGACACCGCAGGAAGTTTGGCGAAATTGGGATGCGATTTCAAAACATCTCGGACGGCGACGCGAGTTTTGGAAGTTTTTGTTTGAATTTTGGGACAAGGAAGGTTTGCTGGATGAAAAGCACTCTTAATAATTTGCAAAATGATTTTTTACGCGAATTTTTCAGCCGGGAAAATCACTTCTATCTGACGGGCGGTGCGGCACTGGTCGGGTTTTATTTCGGACATCGTCAAACTGAGGACTTAGATTTATTCACGCTCGAAAACGAAATTGAAAACGGCTTTTTGATTGCGAGAGATGCGGCAAAGAGTTTAGACGCGAGCATCGAATCAATCCAAACTTCACCCGATTTTCGGCGGTTGTTGGTCAAACGTGGTGATAAAGCGGTGGTGGTAGATTTAGTCCGCGAATATGTTTTTCAACTTGAACCTGAAAAACGCGAGATAAATGGAATCCGTATTGATTCGCCCGAAGAAATTTTGGCAAACAAACTTTGCACGTTGTTATCGCGGTCTGAAATTCGGGATTTGATTGATGTCCGAGAACTCGAAAATGCCGGTTTTAGCCTAAAAGATGCCTTCCAAGTTGCCGGTAAAAAAGATACCGGATTATCACCGGCCCAACTCGCCTGGGTTTTGAGTCAAATAAAGTTTGGCGATGATACGCAACTGCCAACTGATATTTCGGTTGATGAATTGAAAGATTATCTGAGCGATTTGATTAACCGTTTAAAAAAATTTGCATTTCCCTTAAAAGAAAATGAATAAGAAACTAGCCCCAAACACAAATCTATGGCATTACAAAATCATCTCTGCCATCGAAAAAGGCGGAATGGACGAGGTTTTTCTGGCACAGGATACAAAACTTGACCGCAAAATTTTCTGGTGCGTCGTTTTTCTGCTGATTTTTACAGGACTTCCTTTGGTCGCTCAACAATCTGGGCAGAATCCTTCGCCGATGACTGATAGCACACGACCGCATCCACGGATTACCAAGACCGAAGTTCCCGGTCGTCGAATCGAATTGGCAACTCTCAAAGGTGCGATCCTTTTCGCCGGTCCAAAGATTAAATCCAATAAACCAGTTCCGCTCATCATTCATTTTCACGGAGCAGCGTGGCTGATGGAATATCATATTGCCAAACATTTTCCGAACGCCGCTTTGATCACCGTCAATCTCGGCTCAGGCTCGCGGGTTTACGGAAATCCGTTTAGCCAACCCGAAATGTTAAACAATCTGATTGACGAAGCCGGTAAAGTTTTGGAATTAAAACGCGGCTGGTCTTCGATGACGCTGGTCGGATTTTCCGCCGGTTACGGAGCAATTCGGTCGATTCTCCGGCAGGATGTGAATTTTCGACAGGTGAACAATGTTTTACTGCTTGACGGAATTCACGCCAGCTATGTTCCCGAAGGACAACGATTAGCCGATGGCGGCATCATCAAAGCCGACGACCTCGATTCATACGTCAAATTTGCCCAGGCAGCCGTCGCCGGAAAAAAGAAATTTATGATCTCTCATTCCGAGATTTTTCCCGCCACTTACGCCAGCACCACCGAATGCGTGGATTATTTGCTGACGACACTGGCACTCAAGCGCCAGGCGAAATTAAAAAACGGACCGATCGGGATGCAACAATTGAGTGAGGTCAAGGCAAAAGGATTTCAGATTCTCGGATATGCGGGCAATACGGGAGCAGACCACGGCGATCAGCTTCAGGCAATGCCGGAATGGCTCAAAATATTAAAGATAAAGTAAGTTCGGGGAAAAGATTTTCTGCCCGCGGAATTTGCGGAATGACGCGGAAAATGCGATTTCTTAGTCTTCAAACTTCTAAGCAGTAATGCAAAATTAAAAAATGCAAAATTAAGAAAGACCGAAAACCAAATAAGCACCAATGCACAAGTAACAATGGACAATGGACAATGAAGAAAACCCAAAAACCAAGGTTACTCAACTATTTGCAAACTTTTCTTGATTTTCAATCTGTCGCAAAACATTTGCTGACCTGCTTATGGTCAATAGTTTGCAAGTTTTTCTTGATTTTCAAAATATTGCCTGACTTTTGCTGACCGGCCTGGTGCTCTGAGTTTTTTTTCCGCGTCTTCCGCGTCTTCTGCGGGCATTCTCTGCTTTCCAAACTGAAACTATTCCAAGTTTGAAAAATCAATCTTCGGAGCCGAACTATTTGCCGGACGCGAAAAAACGCTTTGATAAGGCGTGCTTTCGCTAAAAAACCCGCAGTTTCGCAAGTAGAATTTGCCGCCCTCCGAGCCCCCGCTGTAATCAAGCCGATAATTTTGTTTCGCCGTATTGTCGTAGGTAAATTTGGCATTTGTGACCGGCTTCCATTCTCCGCCTTTGGCTCGCACCCATTGATTTTGATAATAAGCCTGGCGGGTAATGTTTCCCGTTTCGGGGATAAAATTTTCGAGAAAAGAATGCAGCCTCGTCAAATATGTGCTGGTCGCCGGACGACTAAAGCTCGCAATTAAACGCCACCCTCCATCGGTAAAAAACCAGGCGGTGTAGTTGGTGTAGTTATTCTTTACCGGTTCGCCTTTGAGCAGGAATTTATAGGTTTCGCCTGCTTTCCAGTTGTAGCGCAAAAAACTCTGACCGCCCGAACCTTCGTTGCCAAATTCGCGCGTGACCACATCCTTCCCTTTTTTGAGCATGAGAATCTTTTTATCCGGCGGGATTTTGCTTGGATCGTCCGTCTGAAAAGGACTCCAAACGGAAAACAAAACCCGTCTTTCCGTCGGTGAATTGACCTGAATCCCAAAATATCCTTCGGCAAAACCGTTGGCCATAAAATACGAACCGATGACATCATTACCCGCCGGAACATTGATTTCGCTGTAGAAATATTCGATCTGACCCCCAATGGCAGAAGTATCGTAATTGAGATGAACCGAAGGCCCGCGCCGTCCCCAATAAAAGAAATTACCCTGATTATTTTTGACGAAAGCCGTTTTTTCATTCACGGCTGAACCCGCAATCAATAAGTTTTCAACCTTGGCAAAAACTGCTCCGGTTTTGCTTGTTCCACGAATATCAATCCGAACGTAACCCGCTTTTTTGATTTTCCATTCGCCGATTTTTGATTCGTTTCCATTGCCCGTAATCGTCACTGATTTGGTATTTTTTTGAACGGTGCATTGAATCACGCTTTTCCCCGTCGGCACATTAAACACGGCGGACAATGAAAGTCTTCCGGGTTTTGCCAGATAAAGATAAGTGCTAAATGTCGTGTCGCTTTCGGACCAGTTCTGCCAGCCATTTTGAGTAATTGTCTCATTGCCGAACCTGGAATGTGCGGTAATCCACGAATTTCCGCCGACCGGAACCGACAATTTTGACTGACCGCTAACTGAAAATAAAAAGCCTAAAACGCACAATAAAAGAACCGATATTTTTTTCATAAGTTTTGCGGATTCAAAGTAACAAATTCGTCTGCAGGACACAAGAATAAACAGAATGCCTAATCTCCCAGCCACGACTTTTCGCCAAACATCTTCGCCCCGCCGATGGAGATGTAAGCGGCGTATCCGGCGATTGCAAAAAGGATACCGAGGACAACCAGCGTATTTGAAAAAAGGATGCTCCCGGGATCGAAACTCAATGGGAAATAAAAGAATATCCCACCGAAGAACATCCACGAGATCATTGCCACGAGTCCAAAACGAATTAGTGTCAAAGGCAATACAACGCCAAAAACGAATACACCCAAAAAGAGCAAGGCATACACATTACCCCCCACGAGCAGTGGTAGTCCGCTGACAATTCCGACGCAAATTATCGCTACCCACCGTCGGCGAAAAATAAAGAAGAAGAAAACCAGCAGCACCAAAAGCCCCAATGCCCGGTTAGCGTTAGCAACCATGTTATTTCCAAAGATGCTAAGAATTAATTGCGGTAGTGAGGTATATACAAAAGGGTATTCGGTGTTGACCTCTCGCACGATGCCAAATAACCGCTCATTCGCAAGGACCGCAAAGAAAGCAGTACCGTAACTCACAACGCCAATTAGTCCGCCGATGAGGATGTCGCGCCCGACCATCGGGTCGCGGAAGTCTCCGACCAGCACCCGACTCCACGAAATGAGTATTTCCGACCACCAACGCCGCACATAGGGTTCGAGTGCACAATAAGCCAATCCGATCTTGGCAGCATTGAACAAACTGATCATCAAACGGTCGGTAATTAGATTGAATTCCGCCCGGGGATCAAGGTAATGAACCGAAACTGCGATCCAGAACAAGAACAAAAGCAGGAAAGAGGCAAAAGTTAGTTTGGCAGTTCCTTTCAAATCGGCACGTCCGGCTCTGATATTTATCCAAACCAGGATTGCAGGGATGATCAGGGTTAACAGATTATAAAGAACCCAGAACCAGTCCAAAAACCGAGGTGACTGAGGACTGGATACCGTGTCAAGTGGTTTTTCCCAGGGCGGAACAATCCGAAACATGATGGGTTTTCCCTGAATCGAGGCGGCTTCGATCCGAATCGGAATGTCTTCGAAATCCGCCATTGTTCCTTTCCAGGCAAATTGTTCGTCGGCAAAGGCGGGCGGTGTCCACTCAGGCGCAGTCTTTTCAAATTTGGTTTGGTCAAGTCCGGCTTCGGCAAAGAACTTAGTCCAATCGGTTTTCTGAAAATCGGTCTTGATCTCGGATTTTTGCGAAGGAACCGTTCTGAATTCCACCAACCTTCCGGTCGTATCGAGCCTGACATTGACCATTCCCGACAGGTCAAGCGGCGGGTCAAATTGTTCAATGCCTTGGCTGTAGATCGATCGCGGTTTGAGAAGCTCAGGCGACTGCCGATAAAGGAAATAAATGGCAAAAGGCTGCCCGGTTCGCATACGCTCACGCGAATCGCGGATTTGATTTTTGCGAGCATAACTAAGAAAGGCGCCGTTTTTCTTGATCTCATATTTAGTGTCGGCAGCACTTTCCGAAATGCCAAAATTCTTGATCATTGTCCCGGCACGCTCCGCCAGAGCATCAGGAGTCTTCTTGAGCGGGGTGAAGCTGTAGGCTTTATAAAAACCGTGACCATAAACTCCAAAAATCAGAGCGGCAATCAGCCCCAGCAAACAGAGCAAGGCGACAACCGGCTTCAACGCCCCTTTCTTCGGCGCGGCGGCGATCATCTCAGGTGTCGGTGTTTGCCCCGCATCGAGCGCGATCTGCAGCGGATTGCCGCCGGGCAATGCCATCGCGACATGAAGGGCGGAAGCCGGACGATCATTCGGATTCTTCTGGATACATTGCGAGATGACGCTTTCAACTAAGGGGTCAATGCCTTTGACAAATTCCGAAACATTCGTCGGCGTTTCTGATGTTTGCTTGCGGATCAGTTCAGGAATCGAATCAGCTTCGACCGCCTGTTTTCCAGTGAAGATCTCATATAAGACCAGACCGAGCGCGTAAATATCACTCTTCGCTGAAACATCTTTCCCAGTGATCTGTTCAGGCGACATATAGGCAGGCGTTCCCACCCGAAGATTGTCTTTGGCAATCTCTGCTTCGACTCCGGCAATTCCAAAATCTGTGATTCGCGCTTTGCCTTTTGAATCAATAATGACATTGGCTGGTTTGAAATCACGGTGCAAAATTCCCGCATTATGAATCGCCGAAAGTCCAACGCAAAGCTGACGGGCAATCTCAATCGCCCGTTCTGAGGATAATCGCCCAACTCTCCGCAACAATGACGATAAATCATCACCGTCAATAAACTCCATCGAAAGAAAATGTTTGCCGTCAATCTCGCCGATGTCGAAAACACGACAAACATTAACGTGCGAAACCTGCCGCGCATTACGAACTTCGGCGTGAAACCTTTCAAGCGCGGCGGAATCTTTTTGAAAATTATCGGGCAGAAATTTTAGTGCGACAGTTTGCGAAAGTTTAATATCTTCGGCTTTATAAACCTCGCCCATTCCGCCTTTGCCGATCATTCCGATGATGCGGTAACGGCTTGCCAAAACTGTTCCGGCGACAAAACTGCCGCGTTCGACATTCCCAGTGATGTTTTTGCCAATCAAAGTTTTCTTCTCTTCAAACATACTCACCGCTTCGGCAACTGCGGGATTTTGCATAAAACTTTCGGAATCCTCGAATGATTTGAGCAGTTTCTCAACTTCATTTCTCATTTCAGCATCGTTGCCACACGACTTTTTCAAAAACTTTTCGCGTTCTTTGCCTGTCAAAGCAGATGCAGTTTCAAAGATTTTTGTAATCTTTTCCCAGCGCCCGGCGACTTCTTCCGGTTCGCCTAAATGTTTCGTTTCGTCTGATTCGTTTGAATTATTCATTGATTTTTGTTTCCCGTCATCATAAACCTAATCGCGTTTGGAGTCCAAACATGTAGTCCCCGCCGGGAGCGCAGGCAGGCAGCCTGCCCGTGTTCGCGCGAAGCGTCGAATGCGGTGCTGCCGAATGAAATTTCAACTTGATTTCAGTCTCAACAGTTCCGCCTCAACGCTTCGCTGGAGGCGGGCAGACAGGCTGTCTGCGCTCCGTACATTTACTAACGAGATATTTTGGGGCTAAAACGCTAAAGTTTTTTGTGATATTATTTTTTGAATGCAAAACGCCCACAATATGACCTCCAAGAGTTTGGTAAAACTGGAGTTTATGAACAGAAAAAAGTAGCTGACTTGAGATAAGTTGACGACTTGGGCAGTAAAGAGACGGGTTTTAGGAGTTTCAAATGCCGCGTTCAGAAATGAATAAAAATTGTTAAAGGTTTGGATTAGATTTCAACTTGTGAAATGAATTTGAAGAAAAATTGATTATCGGAGAAAATTTAAGAATGTCAAAAAGAATCATCAACTATCGTTTTATTTTATTGATCACTGTTTGTTTGATTTTCTCAAACAGTTTATTTGCCCAGGGTAAAGACGTCATCACCCACGAATCAATGTGGCTCATGAAACGGGTCGGCGCCCCGGTTCCGAGCCCTGATGGAAAATGGGTCGTCTTTTCGATGATCGAACCCGCGTATGACGAAAAAGATCAAGCAAGCGATTTATGGATCGTTCCGGCGGATGGGAGCGCGAAACCCCGTCGTTTGACCTTTTCAAAAGCGGGCGAAGGCGGCGCGGTTTGGTCGCCGGACAGCAAACGAATTGCGTTTTCTGCCAGGCGCGAAGGCGACGACGCGGCCCAAATTTATATTCTCAATGTCGAAGACGGCGGCGAAGCGATTCGAGCGACCAGCCTTTCGACCGGCGCCCGCAATCCAAACTGGCGACCGGACGGCAACGCAATTTTATTTGCTTCGAGCGTTTATCCCGGTGCGCTGAACGATGATGATAACAAAAAGATCGCCGCCGAACGCAAAAATCGGAAATATCGGGCCAGAGTTTATGACACTTTTCCGATTCGCAACTGGGATAAATGGATTGATGAAATGCAGACGCATCTTTTTGTTCAGGAATTAAAGGACGGCGCCAAAGCTAAAGATTTATTGGCGGGAACAAAACTGGTAGCAGAAAAAGGCTTTGGCGGTTCGATCGGAAGCGGTAACGATGAGATCGGCGCGAGCTGGACGCCGGATGGAGAATCGGTCGTTTTTAATGCGACAACTGACCGCACCAACGGAGCATTTGCCGAAACGACGATGCAGATCTTTCAAGTTGCAGCGACGGGCGGCGAGCCGAGACAAGTGACCAAAGCCGACGGCGGTTATGGCCGCCCTGTTTTCAGTCCCGACGGAACAACTCTTTACGCCACCTTTAATCCAAATACTGAAAAGGTCTATAATCTTTCACGGCTTGTTTCGGTTGACGCTTTTACCGGCAATCATCAGGTTTTGACCGCGAGTTTTGACAAAAGCATCGGCAGTTTTGCCATCTCGCCCGACAGCAAAACCGTTTACCTGACGGCTGAAGACGCCGGATTAGAAAAGATTTATTCGATGTCCGCGACCGGGGGCGAAGTCAAACAAGCAATCGAACAAACCAAAGGCTGCTACACAGGTTTGACGATTCCCGCGAAAACAACGGCGACGATTATTTTTGCTAATTGGGATAGCGCTATCAATCCGCCTGAAATTTTTCGTCTCAATCCGAGCGACAAGACTCTCAAGCCGCTTACCGAATTCAACCAAGATGCACTGGCAAAATGGGATGTGGCCCCGGCTGAGCATTTTTGGTTCGCGAGCAAAGGCGGCAATAAAATCCACAATTTGCTGGTCAAACCGCCGAAATTTGAGGCAAGCAAAAAATACCCGCTGATTGTCCTGATGCACGGCGGTCCGCATGTCATGGGGCGTGATAATTGGGGATTGCGCTGGAATTATCATCTCATCGCTTCGGCCGGTTATGTCGTGATTTCGACCAACTATGTCGGCTCAACCGGATTCGGCGAAAAATTTGCGCAAGGGATTCAAGGCGATCCGCTCAAAACTCCGGGCGATGAAATAAATCAGGCCGCTGACGAAGCTATTAAAAAATATTCGTTTATTGACAGCACTCGCCAATGCGCGGCCGGCGCCAGCTACGGCGGACATCTGGCAAATTGGATGCAGGCCTCGACCACCCGTTACAAATGTCTGGTTTCGCACGCCGGACTGATCAGTCTCGAATCCCAATGGGGAACTAGCGACACGATCTTCGGACGCGAAAAGAATTTGGGCGGACCGCATTGGGAGGCAGGCCAGATCTGGAAAGAACAGAGCCCTTCGACCTACGCCAAAAACTTCAAAACCCCGGTTTTAGTGACCATCGGCGAAAACGATTTTCGGGTGCCGCTCAATAATTCGATCGAATATTGGTCAATTTTGCAACGGCAAAAAGTGCCGAGCCGGCTGATCGTTTTTCCGGACGCAAACCACTGGATTTTGAAAGGTGAAGACAGCCGTTATTTTTATTCTGAACTTTTGGGATGGTTTAAGAGATACTTGTAAATCATTAATTCGCGTCACTGAACCAAGTTTAGTTATCAGAGAATCGACTCAGTAATGCCCCAAAAATCATTTTGTTTATTTTTGGGGCATTACTGCGCGGGCAACATAAATCGTTCCGGTGACTTTGCAAGCGCCGTAGGTGGGAAACGGTTTGCATCAAAAAAGCTCCCAAAATCTTGCGCAAGGCGTGAATATTTAGTTTCAAATTCCCCTCTTCGACAACGGAACCACCCGAGCGTTGTCCCATAATTCCTGATTGGTCAGCCAACGATTGCTGTTTTCGACCAAAATCTTTAACAACTCAAAAATTTTCGGAATCACTGGAATTAGTTCACCATTCAGATGGTGAAACTGTTGTTCTGCAACAGTTAGCCGGAAATTTTCAAATTCGTAAATAGTCTTTTTCACTTTCATTCGGAGCAAAAAAATTCGTTTATTCAAAGTTAACCGAAAACTAACCGAAAACTAACCACTTTTTGCACAAACTGAAATAAATCTATCGTCACCGAGATGCGTGAGTTTTCACGAAAAGGAGAAAAACAACTATGAAACAATTTATATTCAAAACAACCGGCATTTTAGCCATTGCTTTCTTATTCGGCATTCAGCTTTTCGGACAAAATGATTTGCTGAGCCGATTCTTTAATAACCTCAGAAACACCGTCGTTAATAACGCGGAAAAATTAAATGCCTGGCAAACAGATGCCGAAAATGCGGCACAGAAAACAGCGAAAGCTTTTACCGATTGTCCGAGTCCGGCGGCGCAAAATCTCTATAATGATTTAACCAACAAATTGCAACAAGCCAGAGAAGTTAAGAGGTTGGCTGACGAAGCAGATCGTCAGGGTCAGGATGCCCGCGATAATTGCAAACGGACAACCCGCTTAAATGCTCAATGCGATGCCTCTTATAATACGCTTTCTTTTAAGGCGACCTCGGCGGCGGCGGCGAAGACGATTACTTCGTTAGAAAGGGCAATCACTGTCTTAAAAGGACTTAAATGCGCTTCAGGCTGCAACAGAACCGGGCGGATCGTTTATCCGACCATACAGTTCGGAGAACGAATGGCTAAGGTTGTGGATATCGCGCGAATTCCGGTTCCTCCTTTTGGAAGTGTTCCGGTTCCTTACGTCAATGAAGTTACCTATTGTTCTTCGTGGAGACGCGGCTCATTTTGGGCCAACTGGGATGCCGGAAATAGCGAATTTGATGCCGATTTTCATCTCAGATTACCCAAATGCGAGAAAACCAACACTATTTCAGTCTGCACCGAGTGGGATCTTAATTTGCTTCTGCCGAGATTGCAAAAACTTAATATTGTTCCCCCGATCGTTTCAGTTTCGGATTTGAAGGTTGAAATTCCCAATAAAAATTTCAGCCTCATCAGCGGCGTTAAGCAGGTCAATTGTAATAAACCGATCAAGGTTGCGAGGCGTTCAACCGTGACCTTAAATCTTGAAATTTCTTCAAATCCATTGTCTGTTTTAACCGGGCAAGGACAAGAAATGGTCGAAATCGGTTGTGCTGAACCCGCCTTCGGACTGGAGCCGATTTCAAACGACGTCAGTCTTCCGGACCTGACCAAAGTCCGAATCAGTTGGAAAGGAATTACCGTCAAAGGTGGTTATATCGAAATTGATATGACCAAACCCGAATTTCAGGGAATGTGCAAAAAAGGTTTGGGTTCTTCAATAAAAGTTCCAACCATAACAGTCGGCAAAGGCTACTTGGATTTACCGAATGTCTGTCTGCAACCGCGATTTATTGATCTGGTAGCCAAAAAATAATCGCTGCTCTTTGGAGTTCAGCCTCATTGGTTGGACTCCAAATCTTATTTCAATTTAATTTATTCTGTCGGATAATTAGTCAAAAATCAGAATTAATTTACCCAAACGCGCTACATACTGTCTTATAGATGAAGAATTGGGCTATTCTGGTTAAACATTATCTGGAAAAAATGCTAAAAAGCGCCAAAAAAGATGAATGAGCCAAACAAAACATTATCAAACAATATTTTTTTAATGCCAATCCTTATTTGTTCAGCAATTTGTATCGTTGCTGTCGGCGTCTTACTTTATTTCTCCTTTTACGCACCCACTGCTGAAGAAAAAAGTAAATACGGCATGATACTGGCTTTATCCGGTGTTTTTATAACTCCCGTTTTTTACTTTCTCTTTATCTACAGCCTTAATTACGCCAGAATTCTCAAAATACTCGGTGGAGATTACTGGATGCGTTGGGAATACCCGAATGATTCGGGTAAAGGCGATGTTTATTTTTGCAATGAAGGCGTTTACGATACTGACAAGCCCTATCGAGTTCTCGACACATTCGGCAGTAGATTTTTAGGCGCTGAAATACCGTCCGATGCCCCTTCGGTGATTCGTTTCAGTAATCTCCAATATACCGGGAGTAAGTTCGTTAAAACCAAACGAACTCAAGAAGTGCCGATTCCACCCGAAAAAGAAGAAGAGGCTCGAAAAGTAGTTCACCGTTTTCAAGAATATCTCGGTAGAAGTTCAAAATATACAAAAGATCAATGGCGTTATGTGTTTCCGATGTTAGCGGTAATTCTGATCTGGTTTTTCGTTTGTTTTGCCTTCATCGCCATGCCGGACGGAGAAGAAATGAAAAGAGAGAGAGAACAACAAGCAATAGAACGTCGGCTTAAATTAAATACGCAGGAGATCACGCCTCTCTGGAATAAAATCCGCCAAACGCTGGAGCCGAAATTTGAGCGGTTGAAAACTTTGCCTGACGGTAAATCAACCGCCACAGAAGCAGGTTTTGATGAGAATTCGGAAGTTCTGGCAGTTCTTTACGGGCACTGCCCGGCAAAAAATGAATTTTATATTTCGGTGGTCTTGAAAAAAGGTGCAATCAAAAAATCTTACTTTGGAAACGAGACAGGAGCTTTTAATTACACAACCACCACACCGTTTCCGACTCAACCATCAGAATATTTCTGCAAATCGCCAATTCAGGATTATTTTGCCAACGAGATTTTTTTATCTGACGGATGGGTTTACGGCGAGGTTATTCTCCGCCCGTATTTGCCAACTCCGGGTTCGCCGGCAAATTCACAAGTGAATAAGGTCAGCAAGTAAGCTGAGACTTTTTTCCAAAATAAGTCCGTTGCCGCCGTCTAAACTCTGACCCGAGATCTTCGGGTGAGGTAGATTTTACAAAAACGTATTTCGGAACTTTATTTCCAGACAATCCGAATCTATGCTATTGATTAGCTTAGATTTTACGAAATAAGTGGTCGATCACAAATAGATTCAACCGGAAAAATCGGTAAACACCTGAATCCGGATAGTTTACTATTTACGATTTACTATTCACTATTCACTATTCACTATTCACTATTCACTATTTACGATTTACGATTTACGATTTACTACTTGGAACATTATGGCAACCATTACTTTTTGGGGCGGAGTCGGTTCGGTAACAGGCTCAAAATATTTACTCGAACACCGTGGACGCAAGGTTTTAGTTGATTGCGGACTGTTTCAGGGTGAAAAAGTATTACGCGAGCGAAATTGGGCCGACCCGCCATTTCGAGCGGAGGAAATTGACGCTGTGATCATCACCCACGCCCACGTTGACCATACCGGATGGCTGCCGCGACTGGTAAAACTGGGCTTTTCCGGCAAAGTTTTTACCTCCCGCGCGACCTGTGATCTGCTCAAGATCCTGTTGCCCGATTCCGCCCGATTGCAAGAGGAAGAAGCCGATTACCGCAACCGGCATCAATTGACCTCGCACACTCCGGCGCTTCCGCTTTATGACGAAGATGATGCCAAAGACGCCATCAAACTGTTTCATCCGGTCAAAAACGATGGTGAATTTGTCCAGATCTGTGAAGGTCTGTCCGCAAGTTTTCGGGTGGCCGGACATATTTTGGGCGCGAGTATGGTTTTGGTTTCGCTGGACGGCGCCAAAAAAGACGGGAGTGACCTTCGTTTTCTGTTTTCGGGAGATTTGGGACATTACGATCAGCCGATTGTGAAAGACCCGGCCGCCCCGCCGAATTGTGATTACCTGATGTGCGAATCAACTTACGGCAATCGTCTGCACGGCGAAACCACCTCTGATCTCAAACTGGCCGATATTATCAACGCCGCTTTCAAACGAAACGCACCGATTCTGATTCCGGCTTTTGCGGTCGGCAGAACCCAGGAATTGCTTTATATGATTCGTGAATTGGAGGATGAAAATAAAATACCTTCGATGCCGGTGGTGGTAGATTCACCGATGGCGGCCCAGGCGACGCAGGTTTATAACCGCTTTTCCGAAGAACACGACGAAGAATACGCTTCAATTTTGGCCCAAAAAGTTCATCCGCTGAGAACCGATTGGATGCGGACGGCCTCGACCCGCGAAGAGTCAAAGAGAATCAACGAAATGAAAGGGGCCAGAATCATCATTTCGTCATCAGGAATGTTGACCGGCGGACGAGTCCTGCATCACGCGATGCGGATTTTGCCAAACGAAAATGCAACTATCATTTTTGTCGGCTACCAGGCGGCCGGCACCACCGGGCGCAGAATCCTTAACGGCGAAAGCGAAGTCAGGATTATGAAAAATTGGATACCGGTGCGATGCCATGTCGAAAAGGTCGAAGGATTTTCCGCCCACGCCGATTGGAAAGCCGTCATCCGTTGGCTCTCCGGATTAAAAAATGCGCCAACCACCATTTTCACCACTCATGGCGAACCCGACGCGGCCGAAGCCATGGCCGGGCATATCCGTGATGAGTTCGGGTGGCAGGTGATCGTCCCGGAATACGGACAAACGGTGGAATTATAATAGTTTATTGACCTTGACGAGTTTTTGCCGAAAACGATGTCCGCAGAATTCGCGGAACTCACGGAAATTAATGCAATCTTTGCCAATACTGGGCGGCACGATTATTGCGATCAAGAAAACAAAGACTGTTTTAAGATTTTCTGCCCGCGCATATTCGCGCATATCGTCTGTGAAATTTAAACCTCACAAAAAAAAGTTGCTCGCCGGGAGCGTCCGCATCCCGGACGGGCGACGTCGCTGAAAGCGGCGTCAAAGTGATTGCCTCTCCGCAACTTGAGCCCCCAACGAGATTTTTTCGCGCTCTTGCGCTCAGCCCGCACGGAGGCGGGCGCTCCCAGCCAAATACTTGCTGACAGTTAGATTTATTTCTCAAAGACCAGATGCGCGAATATTTTATCTTTTGATAGGCGACTGCGATCAAATAATCTGCCAATTTATTTTTTTTATTCGCGTTTATTCGCGTTTATTCGCGGGCAAATTCTCTTTTTTTGACCATAGCAAGTTCTATAGAACCTGTTTGCAATTAAGAGTCCGTTTAAATTTTCCTTAAAATCGCTGAAAGCGATAAATTTAATAGCGTGGGGTAAAGCGTGAGCGACACCCCACGAATCTATAAAAAAACAATTGGACGCTGTAAGTGTCCAA
>JANOEF010000820.1:0-4556 GCA_031413075.1 Acidobacteriota bacterium
CTTGGTTTTTGGGTTTTCTTCATTGTCCATTGTCCATGGTTAATTGTGCATTGGTGCTTACGACCATTTCCAATCTCGAATTTCGGGCACATCATCACCGTATTCATTGATGTATGCTTTGTGTTCGATTAGTTTTTCCAACATTTTTTGTCTCACTGATTCACCTTTCTTCTGGAGTTGCGGGACGCGCTTAATTGCATCTATCACGAGATGAAATCTGTCCAAATCATTCAGGACGACCATATCAAACGGGGTAGTTGTCGTGCCTTCTTCTTTGTAACCGCGAACATGAATGTTATCGTGATTTGTCCGCCGATAAGTCAGCCGATGAATGAGCCAAGGGTAGCCGTGAAAAGCAAAAATTACGGGTTTATCAGCCGTGAAAATAGCATCGAAATCTTCATCAGAAAGCCCGTGTGGATGTTCCGCTTGTGGCTGTAACTTCATCAAATTAACCACATTAACGAAACGAACTGTTAGCCTCGGAAAATTTTGACGCAGAATCTCAACTGCCGCCAAAGTTTCCAAGGTCGGCACATCGCCCGCACACGCCATGACCAAATCAGGCTCGCCGGTTTCGTCATTACTGGCCCATTTCCAAATTCCTGCGCCCGCCAAACAATGCTTTTTCGCGGCTGCCATATCGAGATATTGCAACGAAGGTTTTTTGCCTGCAATTATCACATTGACATAGTTTTTACTCCGCAAACAATGGTCGGCGACCGAGAGCAAAGTGTTCGCATCAGGCGGCAAATAGACGCGGACGGCTTCGGCTTTTTTGTTGATAACATGGTCAATAAATCCGGGGTCCTGGTGCGAAAAGCCGTTGTGATCTTGTCCCCAAACGTGCGATGTGAGCAGATAATTTAGCGATGCGATCGGTTCACGCCACGGGATTTTATTGCAGGTTTTGAGCCATTTTGCGTGTTGATTAAACATCGAATCAATGATGTGAATAAAGGCTTCGTAACACGAAAAAAATCCATGTCTGCCCGTTAGCAGATAGCCTTCGAGCCAGCCTTGACAGAGATGTTCGCTCAAGACTTCCATTACTCGTCCGTCCGTGGCAAGCGAGTCGTCAGACGGCAAAATACCTTCCGTCCAAACTCGATTAGTTGTTTCAAACAAAGCGTTTAACCGATTTGACGCAGTTTCATCAGGACCAAAAACGCGAAAGTTTTTATTGTCGCCATTCAAACTCATCACGTCTCGCAGAAACTTACCTAAAACGCGAGTCGGTTCGGCGTAAATTGTCGCCGGTTGGGAAACTTCAACCGCATAATCAGCAAAATTCGGCATCTTTAATACTTTTAACAATTTGCCGCCGTTAGCGTGTGGATTCATTCCCATGCGGCGTGTGCCTTTTGGGGCAAGTTCTTGCAAATCTGACCGAAGCGTTCCATTTTTATCAAAAAGTTTTTCGGGCTGATAACTTCGCATCCATTCTTCGAGCATTTTCAGATGTTCGGGTTTGGTGGCGAGTTCGGCAAGGGGAACTTGGTGTGAGCGAAATGTGCCTTCAACCTGTAAGCCGTCAACCGATTTCGGACCTGTCCAACCTTTCGGAGTTCTGAGGACAATCAGCGGGTAAATCGGGCGTTCAAAAGATTTATTTTCGTGTGCATCTCGTTGAATTTGTTGAATTTCAGCCAAAACAATTTCCAGCGTTTCCGCCATTTTTTCGTGCATTTCAGACGGTTCATCGCCTTCGACAAAATACGGTTTATGCCCGTAGCCAACCAGCAAACTCGTTAATTCTTCACGGCTCAAACGTGCCAAAACTGTCGGATTCGCAATCTTGTAACCGTTCAAATGCAGAATCGGCAAAACTGTTCCGTCGCGTTTGGGATTGACGAATTTATTTGAATGCCAGCTCGCCGCCAACGCTCCGGTTTCAGCTTCGCCATCACCGATGACGCACGCCGCAATCAAATCCGGGTTATCAAAAACTGCACCGTAAGCGTGAGTAAGTGAATAACCGAGTTCGCCGCCTTCGTGAATCGAACCGGGCGTTTCAGGGGCCACGTGGCTCGGAATTCCGCCGGGGAATGAGAATTGTTTGAACAACTTTTGCACTCCCGCCGCGTCTTGCGAAATTTCCGGATAAACTTCGCTGTAAGTTCCTTCGAGATAAGTATTTGCCACGATTCCTGGGCCGCCGTGTCCGGGACCGCAGATATAAATAATATTCAAATTGTGCTTTTTAATCAGCCGATTGAGATGAACGTAAATAAAATTCAAACCCGGCGTTGTTCCCCAATGTCCAAGCAGTCGCGGTTTGATATGTTCGATCTTAAGAGGTTCATGTAGAAGCGGATTATCGAGCAAATAAATCTGCCCGACAGACAAATAATTAGCGGCTTGCCAATATTCATCAAGTTTTTGTAAATTTTCTATTTTCAAAGAGACATCGTTTGTTTGATTAATTTTATTCATTTTTTTACCTTCAAATACGAACAGTTTGGCAGACATCAAGCATACCTATACCGAGCTAACGTCTTTGAGCCGCATAAAAATGCCAAAATAAAAACGGTCAAAATCGCACCAATTTCAAACACCGCACCGACTGAACCAAATAGTGCGTAAAGGTTTTCAAAAACCGTTACTCTGACCCAAAGTCCCTGGTCAAATTTCATTCTCTGCGGCAATTCCAATAAATGCGTCATTGATAAGCAGAGACTAAACGTGGTCAGCATAATTGCCACAAATCGAAATGTTTTAACGATCATTTACTTCACCTCCCAACGTCTGAGTGATTTTAGTGCAATCCATAATGCTGTCGGCAGTAGAATGGTAAGTTGCAAAAGCGGCAACAGCCCGATTTTAAGTAACGGCACTATCGGCATATAGCTTCCGTAAGACCAAAGACCTCGGTTGATTGCTACTAACTCTATCAGCGTGGCGGAGATTGCCCCAAACACTGCGAAAATAAGAAAATCCTGGAATCTTGCCGCCAGCCACCACCGCCAGTTCCACCTAATTAAGGCAACCGGCAAATACGCGCCAAGCGTTATCACCACATCGGCAAAGCTCGCCACCGTGCAAAAAATCAGCGAGTTCAGCATTGAAGTTTCAGCCAGACTGGAATAACCGAACATCTGTGACATTTCCCACACCAAGTTCAACACGAACGCCGAAATAGCCAGAATGCCGAGAAATAATTTTATGGAAATAATAGTTTTACACCTCGTTTTTCACGTCAGAATCTGTATCATCGGTCGTTTGGTGATGTCTTTTGAACTAACAAATATATTAGAGGAAATGCAATGAACAGACCGAGACAAATCACCAATACATTATGATTTTTTGACGGTAAAGGCTGAGGTTTTAACGTTCCGCCTTCGTCTTCCCAAGTTGCGATGTCTATTTCTTTGTTCATGTTATATTCAAATTCAGTCATCTTTTACCTCTTTTCAAATGTCTTAATCCACTATTCTGTGGGCGAATCAACCAAAAGCCGCCGTTATTTGTTGCACGACGGCTTTTGGTTTTAGCTTCGACAAAAAAAATCTAGCTAATCTTGGCTGTCGCTGATGGCATCAGAACGGTGTCAATAATGTGGATGACACCGTTAATTGCTTCAACATCCGCAGTTACGACTTTGGCATCGTTGATTTTAACGCCGCTCGTCGCATCAATTTTCAGTTCTTGACCATTGACGGTTTTCGCCATTATCAGTTTGGCGGCATCGGCTGCCATCACTTTTCCTGAAATAACATGATAAATCAAAATTCCAGCCAGTTTTTCTTTATTTTCAGGTTTGAGCAAATCCGTCAACGTATTTGCCGAAACTTTCGCAAAAGCCTCATCGGTTGGAGCGAAAACGGTGAACGGTCCCGTGCTGGTCAGGGTGTCGGCTAGTCCGGCGGCGGTGACAGCGGCAATTAAAGTTTTAAATGTTCCGGCTTTGCTGCAAATTTCAGATAATCCGAACAATTCCGAAAAAGAAGGAACTCAGCTTTCGTTCCTTCGCCTAAAAATTGCTAGAAAACGCTTTTCTAGATCAAATTAAAAATTTATTTTTCCGTGGTCTCCGCCTTCCATTTGTTCTCCGGTGGCGATTGCTCTGATGAATCCAGCTATTTGAACCAGAGCTGAGTTTGACGAATCCCAGTATTCAGCTTGTTCAACTGAAATTTTCAATAAAGCCAGGGTTGGATCGTCTAACCCTTCCGGAAACCACGCTTTCAACAACGGACTCCATAATTGTTCGATCTTTGCTCGGTCTTTCACTAATTCAGCTGTTCCTGAAACCGAAACATACGAATTATTTTCCGGTTTGGAATACGCGACATTTACGC
Source organism: Acidobacteriota bacterium (assembly GCA_031413075.1). GTDB lineage: Bacteria > Acidobacteriota > Blastocatellia > Pyrinomonadales > Pyrinomonadaceae > JAIBCC01. The sequence continues at coordinate 4,302 of JANOEF010000820.1, forward strand.
GGTTATCTTTTTGGATGTTTTCAACCTTGTGAGTTTGATCGCCGGTAAAAAACCATAAACTTCCGTCAGATCCAAACTCTTGGGTTGACATCGGACGCGAATGAAATCTGCCGTCGCTGATGGTTGTCAGCATTGCAAAATCAATTCCGTCAATTAATTCTTTCAGTTTTTTAATTGATTCTTCTCTTGTTTGATTCATTTTTTTTCTCCCTAATTTTTTTGAATTCGCATAATTAATAATTGGTGCGAAAAAAT
>JANOEF010000821.1:0-17481 GCA_031413075.1 Acidobacteriota bacterium
TGTTCACCACCTCCTCGGTCGCCATCCTGCCGGCGCTGGTGCGCGACCCGGGCTATGACCCGTTTCGAAAACCCGGGAATTTTGACCAGAAAATCGTTCCGCTCAAGGTATTTCTTGATGAAAGTTGACCGTCCAGTCGAGTTGTAAATTGATTTTGTTCAAATCGCGACGGTAAAACCTCGATGACTTCCATTAACGGGTTAGCCCGCAACAATGTTTTTGAAGTAACGGTCGGATTCGAGCCGAATTGAAAACTTCCGGTGCCGCTTTGGTCAACGATGCCTAAATTTCTAAAATTCGTCGGAGTCGGAATCACAAAACCGCCGGTCGCCGGGTTTCGCAGATTCATTATCTTCAGAGCCACGTCGCTGATGTCCGAAGCCGCCAAACATTGAGCCGCATTGACTGTGGCACAGCTATTCGCCGCGTTGAAGGCTGCTGCGATCGAATCTTTGGTGCGGGTTGTGCCAAGAGCAAGTAATGCCGTCGGCAGAACGGTGCGGGTGCGGGCAGTCGGAACCAATCCGGTAGTTGCTTTGGTATATTGATAGCCGCCGAAGAAAAAGAATTTATCTTTAACAATCGGACCGCCGAATGTTCCGCCCGTTTCGGTGCGGTCAGCCTGCGGTTTTTCAACTCCGGCATCTTCGAGGAAAAATTCGTTTGCATTGAAAGCCTTGTTTTGCAGATAATAATAGACCGAGCCTGAAAAATTATTTCCGCCTGATTTCGTCACGAGCTGAAAGTTTCCGCCACCGCTTCGTCCGGTGGATGCATCGTACAGCGAAGTTTGCAGTTTAACTTCCTGCAAGGTTTCAGGTGCCGGTGAAATGTTATCGCTTAGGGAACCTTCATTGCTGGTGATATTGGTTGCATCAATTCCATTAAAGGAAAGACTGGTCGAAGTTGTTCGGGTTCCATTGACAGACGGTGAAATATTACCGTTTCCATTAACTCCAACGGGTGAAAGTTCGCTCGACACACCTGCTTCCGAACTGAGCAGTCCGGTAAAACTACGGGTTGAAGTTGGGGTTTTGGTTAACTGGTCGCCTGAAATCTGTCGAGAAACGGCGACGGTTTCTGCTTGAATGAGAGGTTGGTCACCGGTCGTAATAATAACCGTTTCGCTGACGCCGATTTCTAATTTTACGTCAATCGTGCGGGGAACTGAGGCTTCAACCTCAATATTCTCAGTCGCAGTTTTCTTAAAGCCGTCTTTCTCATAATTAACGGTATATTTTCCGACGGGTAAAACCTGAACTGTCCACCGACCTTCGTCGTTAGTCGTCACGGTTCGGGTTAAATTTGTGGCTGTGTTTTTGACCATGACGGTCGCCCCTTGAACAACCGAATCGTTTTGGTCTGTAACCGTTCCGCCCAAGCTGCCTGTGGCCTGAGCATAAATATTTGATGTAATAAATAAGCTAATTGCTAAAACTAAAATCTTTGAAAAAAGATTGATTTTCATAAAATCTCCTAAATTATTTTGCCAATGAAAAAAAGTGTTTGAGCGTCTTTTTCAACGCTCAAACGAGTTTCGTTTCTTCATCTGAAATTTGTATATTGCTAGTTTCAAAGAGAGAGGTTATCTGGCAAAACTTAACTTGGAGTGAACAGAAAGTTAAATAGGTGTTAATTTTGGGTAAGGTCTAGTCAACAAAATCAACCGAAACAACTCTTTCGGTAATTTCTTTGCCCATGGCGGCGACTTCTTGATGGGCGGGGTGAATCGTATAGGCGTCTAAAGCGGTCTCATCGGCAAAGGTCGAAACCAGTCCGGTATCAAATGAGCGTTCTAAATGAAGAATGTCCGTCCCGACCTTAAAGGTAATTATTTCATCAATTACACCCGGCAAACTGCTCAGCTTGGCTAAATGTTCGGCACGTTTTTCGGGCGTCGTTTCAGGCTTATATTTCCAACAAACAATGTGAGTCAGCATAATTTTAGATTGTAGATTTTAGATTTTGGATTGGCAAGTTGCGTTTCTTTCTGACCCTCGGACTCCTTGCTGGTTACGGTTTTACATTCGGCGGCTGTTCCTTTTTGGTGCGGATGCTAACCCCTTCTTCGCCAACCAGAAAAACCCGGCGGGCGTCATACGAAGAAAGATCGAGCGGCGAATATGAAAGCAGATAGCGGTTTTTGCGAAGCTCGTCACAGATGGCTTTAGCGGCCGTCTGGGGATCGTCAAAATCAAAGATTCGGCCTCCTGTTCCTTCGGTCAGATTGTTTATGATCTGTGCGGCTTTCGGTTGATTGCGGCGAAATGCTCCGCCGGTTCGGTCGGGAATTTGCAGGGCGTAGAGCGTAATATTATGGTTTTGCAGTTCTGAGAGGGCATTTTCGTATGACATCATACTGCCGCGGTCGAGTCCGTCACTAATCAGCACAATCACCGTTTTGCGCGTTCCGGGCATCAGCGGAAGCAGAATTTCATTGACTCCTGAGGTCAGTGCATCAAAAAGATACGGATTACCTTTTTTGCGAAGCAAAGCCAGTGACGCTTCCATCTTTTTCGCATCGTCCGTCCATTCCTGAATAATTTCGGGTTTTTCGTCGTAAGCGATAGCATAAAGCTGGTCGCCTTCGAAAATTTCGTAGGCAAACTCCATCACCGCTTTTTTCAATTTTTCGACATCGGGGCGAATCGTTTGCGAATTATCAATCAAAATCAGGATTCTGGCCGGTGACGGATCGTAGGAAAAATTTTTAATCTTTTGTTCGATGCCGTTTTCGTAGAGGTATAGATTCTCAACTCTGATCGGTTTTGTTTCGCCGTCCTGGCGCGAAGCTACGACGCTCAGGATTGAGCTGCCTTCATTGGTCAACCGGACGTTACGGCGCGATTGCGCCAGGGTCAAACTCGCCCCAAGTAAAAGTAAAAAAACTAAAACTAAACCTCTCGCCGAAAACATCGCTTTTTACCTCTCTATCGGTGAGCGGAAACAGTTCAGAGAAAGAGTATTAGCTCATTTTCGTTCTTTGCTGCGTGACCGCTCCGTTTCAATCTGTTTTGGAACCCGAATCTTTTGTCTCAGTAGAGTTTGATGCAGTTTCGGGCTTTGCGGTTGATTCGTCGGTCGAACTTTTTTCAGATTTTTTTTCAGCTCCGGTATCAGCTTTTTTACCCGCATAATCGGTCACATACCAACCGGCCCCTTTGAACTGAAAACCTGACAGCGACCATTGCTTTTCGAGTTTGCCGCCACAATGGCCGCAAACCGTCAAAGGCTCATCCGAAACCTTTTGCATTTTTTCCAAACTGATTCCGCACTCTAAACATTTATATTCGTAAATTGGCATAAATTCTATCTCAACCGAATTAATCTTCGCACATTGCGAATCATCTCTTCAACCTCAGAAAGAGGTAACATATGTCTTCATAATCTCGTCAAATTCGTTTATGATTAAAATTATGACGTTGGCAAAATCCAAAACTGAACATCTTTATAGTTTGGAAGAATACTTAAAAATTGACCGCAATTCGACAGCTGAACGCTACGAATATGTTGGCGGCGAAATTCACGCAATGGCTGGTGAAAGCGGGGAACACGGTGATATTTCCATTAATTTAGTTTTAGAAATTGCGTCACAGTTGAAAGGTAAAAACTGTCGAACTCGCTCAAAAGATACAAAGGTCAGAAGCGGTATGTTTCCCCTCAAAAGACCCTTGCGCAAGGGGATGGTTTCATATCCTGATCTGGTAGTAATTTGCGGCGAGCCTCAATATCACGATGAATTTCGGGATGTAATCTTAAACCCCCAAGTAATTATCGAAGTTTTATCCGATTCAACTGCTGATTTTGATCGTGGTGATAAATTTCATCGTTATCAACTCTGGAATCCAACTTTGACCGATTACCTTTTAGTTTCGCAAGACAAACCACGAGTTGAACATTTTGTTCGCCAGGACGATGGCAGTTGGAACTATCGCGTTTATGACGGATTAGCAGCCAAATTTAATATCGCTTCAATCGAATGTCACTTAGACCTTGCCAACATTTTTGACCGCATCGAATTCCCCGAATCCGAATTTTAATCCGCAAATTGCAACTGTTCAATAATCTCGCGCATATATTTGCGCCCCGTTTCGACAGCATCCGGCGCGAGCGAAACGGCTCCTACTACGGCGTGTCCGCCGCCGCCGTATTTTTCGCAAATTTCGGCAATGTTGTGGACACGTGGACGCTCGGCCCAGGGATTTGACCCGACTGATATTTTGACCCGCTTGGCGCCTCGGGTGAGGGCGACATTATAAGTTGTTTGGGGATAAAAATAATACGGAATAAATTTGTTAAAGCCTTCAATTCCATGGTCGGCAATATCAAAATTGACGACCCCGCGTGAATAGTTGGCTTTGGATTTGATCAATTCCGCCGTTTTCCAATGCTGGTCGAGGATTGGCTGCAGCTTGGCTTGAATCTCACTGCTTTCCAAAATTTCGTCCAATGATTTGACCGTGAGACTGTGGATGATGCGCTCGACAAATTTCTCGTCCCGTTCGCCCTCGATAACCTGCATCAGTTTGAGTGCCGATGAGCGAAGTTCGACACATTGGGCCGGTGATTCATATAACGCGCCGTCAATAATATGTGCCCAACGGACAAGCTCCGCCATTGAATCATCCTGATAATCAAAGTTTTCTTTGGCAATCCGGGCGATAAATTCACAACAGGATTTACTGGTTGTATCCAGAAATTTTTGACCACTCGCATCAGAGCGGAAATGTGCTTCATCCGCCTCGTTCAAAAAAGCCGATTGATGATGGTCAAACCACCACGTCAACCGCTCGCTGGCGCAATATTTAAAATCAACAATCGCGTTTTGACCATCGTCAATCAACAGATTCCGGTCAAAAAAATTATTGGCCTGGTGCATCACCGGAAGGTATTCGATTTCAATCTCGGAATTGACCTTTGCTCGATAAAATTTGGTAAAAAATGCGGCTGAGGAAACGCCGTCAAAGCAATTTCCGTGATAAAGTATCCGAAGTTTCATATAAAGTTCTTTTTGAGAGTCCTGTAAATCCTTTGAATATAATAGTTAACTGGATTGTGGAACAGAGTTCAACGGCTAATGTATCTAAAAATGTAGCCATTTTTACGCAATCGAAGCAATTTTACTCCTTCTTTCCATTTCACGCTCAACTCTTTCCATCGCCGAAATCTTATGCTCGAAGCTGGGCTGAGCGTATCGTTTCAGAGTTTTCAAATCGCCGTGTCCGAGTAAATCACTCAACGTTATCATATCAGTTTGGCTCTCCGTATGTCTTGAAGCGAAGCAATGTCGTAACTTATACAATGTAAAATAGTCTTTGCCGAATTTCTCAATGCCCAGCATCTTAAGTGCTTTTTGGTGAAAATACCCAAGATGAACGTTGTTAATGTTTGGAAAAAGTTTTTCCCCGCCATTGCTTAAGCGATGTTCCAGAACTTTCCGGCTTACCTTTAAGAGGGGTAACGTCCGGGGTGCATTTTTTGTTTTACCTTCTTTAATCTCCAAGAATCCGTTTATGAGATCAACGTCATCACGTTTTAGATTCAGAACTTCACTCGGACGCATCCCAAGTTCAACCATCAAAACGGCGACATCCCGTAAAGGTTGACCGCATGCGAGCAAATAACATCTCTGTTCTTCAACGGTAAGAATCTTCGCGGCGGATTTCGGAACGTCCAGGAGTTTAACCTTTTTCGCCGGGCTCTTTGCTAATACATCAAATTCAACCAAACGATTGAAGATCATTCTCAAGCAAAGCAATTCGTGATTGACGGTATATGGTTTGAGAAGTCGTTTCGTTTTTTTGCTGACAAGTGTTGCCCGTTGGATTTTGAAGCGTTCTATGTCTTCGGGTGTGATCGCATCAACTTTTACATTACCAAACAGCCGAAGGTAAGTGTTGACGTTCTTCGTGTAACGGATGATCGTTTGCGGCTTGTTTGGATGCTCGATCGTCACCATCGCAAGAAAGTCATCACAAGCCTGTCTGAGTGTCGGAACATCCCGTTTCGGTTTAATACCAATTTTCCCCAGGGCAATCTGAGTCCTCAACGCTGATTCAATCGTTTTTGCATCCTTCTTATTTGAAACCTGGGTTGATCGCTGAATGAGTTCGCCGTCAAAGGTGAATTTCATCCAATAATATTTCGAGTTTGGACGTTTATAAATTGCCATTTTTCTTTTTCTCCATTTTTATTTTTTGTTGAAGTTTATTTACCATTTCGGCTTGCTGTGTGATTAAAGAATTACTCGGATTTAAACGTAACCGTAAGCCTTCAAGAATTTTGAGTTCTTTAACTAATCGTGTCTCGTATTCTTTAATTCGTAGTTTTCTTTGATGGAAGTTATTTGAGCATTGCTTTTTCCGGCAAGTTTGAGCTTCGACTCTTTTTGCCCAAAACACTTTTTTGCAGATCGGACAAATTCTTAATCTCTCAATCTGTATTTTGTTTCTTATCAGAATATCAACTACTAGAAAACTCGTAAGCCGAATTGTCGAATCCTCGTTAAAACTAAAAGCAGAAATGTTTTTATCAAAATTAAAGTCTTGAGTCGGATTATTGAATTCTTTGAACGTCTGATACGCCTCGATAAACCAAAGCAAAGTGATTTTGTTATTTATCAGTCTTTTAATCTCCATCGTTTGATTTACAAAACCATTTGCTTTTAATGAGTTGAACCAAGACGCAAGTTTCTGAGAGTAATTTTTGCTTACTTCTGAATACAATTCAGGCGTAGTTTGAAATTCTTGATAGAACTGTGAACTTAACTTATTCAAATCATTTTCAAATTGTTTCAAATCGGACGGCAATAGATTGACCAATTCAATCAATTCTTGAAGTTCCGGCGGGCATTCTGCAATCTTGTTGTATTTCATAAGAATTAATTATCTATTTGGCTAATTATTTCTTTTTATCAAGTTTTACACTTTACCTTGTTGTTACAGGCTGTTACCAAGATAATGAGTCTAGCAAAAGTAAAATTCTTTTGCAAATTAAATCTTATGCTATGGAGTGAAATACTATGTTAGAAGTTGTTACCGACAAAACCAAACTTGCCTATTCAGTGGCAGAAGCAAGCGAAATAACTTCGCTTTCAAAGGCTTATTTGAGAAACGAAATCAGAGCTAAAAATCTAAAGGCAAAATTAGTTGGCAGACGGGTGGTGATTCTTGATGCTGAATTGAAAACTTGGCTCGAAGAAAAAATGAATTGGGAAAACACAGAAGAAAGGGAGATAAAAAAATGACAAAAAAAAAGAACGCCGAAACTGTGGCGGGCTTCGGCATACATCAAAATTTAAATAAGTTCTTAAACAGTTTCAATCCTAAACGAAACAATCAGAAGTTTCAATGTTTAAATTGCGAGGATTGGAAGCCGGGAAATAAATCAATAGCTGTTGGGCAGTTCAATATAATGGCGAAAAAGGCTTTCATCTTCCGCTTTTGCCGTCCGTGTTGGAAGTCTTACCAAAGCGTTACGCCTGAACTAAGAAAAGATTTCATTGCAAATATTCGAGGAAAAATCAGCAAAGTAATGGGGGTGAAAAATGGATAATTTTACTCCAAAGCTGACCGATGCCGAAAAGCAAGAAGCAACCAAACCTGTTTCGATCAATCTTGAGCAAAAGACCATTGATGATTTTTTTGCCGCTTTTGGTTTCGATCAATACGACAAAGTCTGCTTTCGATTACTCAAACCAAAAAACGCGCCTGACAGTTTTGCCTTCCCCAAATCCACTTCATATTCACGGCACGAGTTTAAAGATCAAAACACTCTAGCGGAATTAAACCGCACAAACGAGAAATCCGGGATATATTTTTGTCCCAATGCCGGGGGGCAAACTGATGCCGAAATCACGCGTTTTCACGCGTTTTTTGTCGAGTCCGACACGCTGACAATAGCCGAACAAAACGCGCGGTTAGATGTCGCGCCGTTTAAAACATCAATCAGGGTAGAAACGAAAAAATCAGTTCACGCTTATTACTTGGTAAATGGCGATTGCACGGCGACACAATGGCGTGAGATTCAAGAATTACTAATCGCCTATTTTGACGGCGACAAGTCTATAAAAAACCCGTCACGAGTAATGCGTGTGCCGGGGTTCAATCATTTGACGTATGTTGGCGATGGAAAACCGCTTGAGAAAAAACGTGTCGAGATCAAGCAGTTTAACCCGGAACGGCGTTACACGTTTGAGGAAATGAAAGAAGCGTTTTCGATTAAAAAGGATGACGAGAAAACTTTCAACGATGATCTGCAAACGGGCAGCGAACCAACGCGGGGTGAAATGCTTGTCTTTGCCGATCACGATTCACGTCACGCGGAATTATGCAGACTGATCGGAGCAAAGGGAAAGAAAAACTCACGCGGTAATTATGATATGAGATGCCCGGCACATGACGGAAAGGGTGAAACGTCATTATGTTGGAATCCTCAGACCAATGCGGTGTGGTGCAATAAGGGTTGCGATTACCACGATATTTTGAGGGCATTTGGTTTGCCTGACGGTTATCTTCCTGACGACCCATTGCCGAAACAATGGAGCGACCCCAAACCGCTTGACCTGACGTTGAAACCTGTTGACACAATTGACGATAATTGCTTGCCGGAAATTCTAGTGGATTGGTTACGCCCGGCTTCAAAGGTGATTGGATGTCCCTTTGATTTTTTGGTTCTGTCGGCTGTCGTGACCGTTAGCGCATTGATCGGGTCACGCCTTCGCGTCAAACCTTCCCCGTTTAATAATTGGCTTGTTGTCCCGAATCTTTACGCCGGGCTCGTCGGGTTGCCATCCCAAAAGAAAACTCCGGCTTTAGACGAAATCCGAAAACCAGTTTTGGAACTGCAAGCCAAAGCGAGAGAAAAATATCAGACCGCAAAAAATGATTATGAAATTGACGCTAAATTCTACGAAAAAGAGTCAAACAAAATCTTGAAGGAAAGCGCAAGCCGGGATGATTACAAACGAAATATCGCAAACCTAAACGAGAGCAAACCGGTTCAACCAACGCTGGAACGGTACGAAATCAACGACATAACGACCGCAAAACTTATGCAGTTTTTAGCAGAAAATCCCAATGGTTTGATGCTTTTCCGGGATGAGTTGATGGGTTGGCTGAGGTCACTTGAAGCCGAATATGATAAATCAGCCAGACCGTTTTTTTTGGAATTATGGAAAGGCGGGATTTCGTACGAAATGTCGAGAGTTTCTGACAATCGGGAAATTCATATAACAAGCGGCACGCTTTCAATTATCGGTGGTATTCAGCCGTCGAAACTCCAGAAATATGTTTCCGAGGCGTATTCGTTTGATAATTCCGATGGATTCCTACAGCGTTTTCTGTTCGCGTATCCTGACAGCAAAAACAAATTAGAAAAGGGGAATGAGAGCGATTACAAGGCTATGCTTATTGGTTTTGAAAAAGCCAACGCAACCGTTAAGACAATCGCGGAATATGATTTTCACGGGAAAATTATTAGTGCCAACGGCGATATATTTCACGCAGTAAAATTCAGCCAAGCGGCACAACTCGCGGTTGATGAATGGCAAAACGAAATTGAAGCCGAAGCGATCGAGCTTCAAACCGAGGATGAGGCGTTCTCAAATTATCTTTCTAAGTTGCCAAAGAGCTGTTATGCGATTGCTCTAATTTTTCATTGCTTAGAAAACATTCGTCAACAAAATTTCCCGAATGAGATATCCGAAGTAACAGTCTTCAAAGCGATCACCTACACCGAGGTTTTAATATCACACGCCCGGCGAGTTTTCGCGTTGGGCGAAAATCAAATCTTTGCCTTAGCACATACGCTACTTGTAAAAATCAAAAAGGGGGAATTGAAACAGGGATTCACGAGGCGTGAAGTATCACGTAAAAACTGGAGCGGATTAAAATCAGACGAAGCGATTCAAGACGTGATTAATTTGCTTATTGATTACGGCTACCTAAGAGAACTAAAAACGAAAGGCGAAGGCAGACCGACCAATTATTATTACTTTCACCCCGCGTTAGAGAATGAGGCGAAAAATGAGGAGAACTGATTGGAAATCGAGACTGAGAACAGTTTTAGGAAAAGACGAATTTTCAGACATATACCTCAAAACGCAAGTGACAAAAGGTGACAAAACTATTGAAACTGGAGTTTTGTCACCTTTTGTCACTCCTGTATTGAGATATATTCCAGAAAAAACTCATCAAACGCCGGAACCAGAAACAGACTTTTCAGAATTACCACTAAATAAAATCTTGGAAATTCTGACGAAGAAGGGCTGCACATTTCAGATATTCGATAAAGGAACGAGGTTTGAGATGTTTGAATACATCGAAAAATTAACGCCGAAGGAAAAGGAACAGATCGAAGAAATAAAAGACGGCTTGCTTTGCCAACTGATTATCAATCTGTTCGCTCGAAGGTTTACGCCGGAAAATGGATTGCGTGAGCAAATGCAATTTGAGATCGAGGAACGCACAGCGATCTTAGAGGCTGACGGCATCGAAGATGCAGAGTTTAAGGCTTATTGCCAGACCGCCTTATATTACTATCAAAACTTTTATATAAACGGCTCAGACCGCCCGGAAACGTAGCAGAGATCACTGCCCGGACGGTCTTTCTAAATAATCGCGGGGTCCTAGCTGGGGGAGTCTGACTGCAGGTGACTGCGACGGGCAACGGCAAGCCAGTATTAATATTTTTTTTAATTTTCATCAACAAAGATGATCTGGGAGAGTAAATGAATAAAGCATCGAAAAACAATGAAAAAACGCTCAATGTCAGTGAGATAAGCCGATTGTATAACCTTGACCGGGAAACCGTGCGTAAACGGCTGAGCATTGCCGGGATCGAACCGCAAACGGAAACAGCGAGAGAGAAGTTTTATCTGGTGACCGATGAGCTGCACGAAGCCTTGCTGAATGAAGGTGATCCAGAACTAAAAGCCGCCCGGCTGAGGAAACTGACTGCAGAGGCAAATTTGAAAGAATTGGAATTGACGGTAAAAAATGGGGAGTTCGCGGCAATTGCAGAATTTGCGGAATTAACGCATCAATGGATCGGGTGGCTATATGCCAAACTAACGATCAAACTACCGAAAACCGCTATACCCAAAATTGTAAAAGCGAAGGATAAGAACACCGCCGTTTACGTATTACAAAAAGAGATCGAAGCTGTCTTCAATGAATTTCGGGCAAATCCGAGAAAGTTTCTGGATGAAAAACAATAAAGGCAACCAATGAAGATTGCCTTTACTTTACCGTTTTGAAATCGGCTTTACATAAATTATCGACGACAGACGACGGCATCAAAACTTGATAATCCGTGTTTCTCACAGAAATCGGACTTTTTACGAGAATTAGCGGTTGCCGTTTCGAGCATCTCTTGAGACAAAAAAGTTTTGATGAAAGCTGAGGGAAGTTCAAAAACAAAACTTTCCCCGGCTTCGGTGGTGATAAAGAAACAATCGGTTGTCTCATTTTCAATTCCGATCGAAGCAAAAAAGAATTTCTTGGCGGTTTGAATCTGACAATTTCCTGTTTCAGTATTTTGATTTTTCATATTATTTGATATTCTCCATTTGTTAATTTAATCATTTCGGTATTTCCGAAAGGTTGAAGGGAAAGACTTAGACAGCTCGAACTATCTAAGTCTTTTTCGTTTTTACACAAAGGCTTGCTTGCCTTGCTTTTGTGCCTGTCGAACTATGTTCGCGGTGGCTGATGCAATGATGTGATAGCAGATCAAACCGCGTTCAGAAGCCTTACAAGAGCATTGCGCCAATCTTTCACCGTTCTGAACATCAAACCTTACTTGATAAACATTTGAGTTCCGGGCTGATGAAACTTCAAAAAGTCTATCGGCTACAAAGTGGACCTTCGGGCGTAATTGCTTACATCTTTCGATTGCTTTGGCTGTATTTGTTTCGGTTAATTTAATCATTATTTGAATCCTTCCTTTTGATTGAAATTGTTAATTGCTTAACTGTCTTATATCCTAGCATAAACGCTAGGATATTACAAGATAACAATTAACTTTTGCGCTAGTATTTTATTTTATTTTTTGATATTCTTTTTATCATTATGATTGAAGGATATTTAACGACCAGGGAAGTAGCCGAAAAGTTAGGCGTAACAGTTGGACGTGTTCGCCAACTTGTAGCAGATAAACGATTGACCGCCTTAAAGGTTGGACAAACTAATTTAATTAAGGAAACTGACTTGGCGAGTGTTCAGGAAAGAAAAAGGACTGGCAGACCGAAGAAAAACGTATCAGAAGCGAAGGAATCAGCCGGGAAGGATGCCAAAAAAGATTTAGACAAAAGAAAAACGGCTTGAGTTTCAAGTCTCAAACCGCTTCTTTCGATCTTTGACAATCGAATACGTTAATTTATAAAAGCAGAGTAGCAGATGCAAAATGAAATTTCAAGACTGTATCTAAAAATGTATCTGCTACTCGCTTTTAAGGAGTGCTATTGAGTGGTAAACTACTTTGAGATATTCACTAGAAAGCATTCAATAACACTCGTTAAGTATCAGTAGAAACAACAACTTATGATCCGAAGTTTCATATAATTCAAAATTTGCAGTGACGCAAAACATTTTAGATTAGTAGGCGGTCGTTAAAAGGTCAAGGTCAGGTGGGATGAAATCTTCGATTTTGCAACATTGGGTTAAATTGACACGATGACTTTGAATAAAGCGGCGATAAGATTAATTTAGAAATATGAGCAATGAAATATTAATTCGTTTAGCCCGCCCAGAAGACGCCCCGGCGATGGTCGAGTTTAACCAGGCGATGGCCCTTGAAACCGAGGGCAAAACATTGGATTCACAGACTTTAACCAGTGGCGTGAGGTCGGTTTTTGACGATCAAGAGAAAGGCTTTTATGCGGTTGCCGAGGCGGACGGACGCATTGTCGGCGGTCTAATGATAACTTTTGAATGGAGCGATTGGCGCAACGGCTGGTTTTGGTGGATTCAGAGCGTCTATATTTTGCCGGATTTTCGCGGACGCCGGATTTATAGCCTGCTTTATGCTTTCGTCAAAAAAGAGGCGGAAAAACAGGGCGATGTTTGCGGTTTTCGGCTCTACGTCGAAAAGGAAAATGAACAGGCGCAAAAAGTTTATGAAAAGCTCGGAATGCAAAAAACTTATTATTTTATGTATGAAGAAATGCTGTAAGGGCTATTTTCTGGAAGTTTGACAATAATCGGGTAATAAAATCTTCCGGAGGTCGCAGTTTTGGGATTGTATTTCTTCGCCTTGAAAAAAAGCCCGAGTTCCCACTACACTTTTCTATGACCAAAATCGACGAGAGTGAATTTGCAAAAATTTGCAACGGAATCGACGAAGATCGCGAAATTATCATCAAGCATAATCCAATTGGCACCGACCGGGAGATTTTGTTGTGGATGCTCTTGAGTGTTTTGATTAGTTATTTGAGTTTGGATGAAAAGGAAATCCCCTGTTTTCCGAACGCTTCCAATGCCGAAACGTATCGGCAGGCGATTCTTTTTATTGTCCGGGAGAGAAAAGCTGCGGATTTCGAGGTCGAAAAATATTTGGACAGTTTTTGAGATGATTGAGAGAAAAATCACGTTTCAATCGCAAATCTTGAATGAGGAGTTTTTTTTTAATTTGAATATTGCTTAACTTTGGCGGGCATAGAACGACTCTTCCCAACCAGAAATCTATTCTATCAGGTCTTTTGGGGCTGATGATTGAGTCAAGCTGAGGTTTTATGAGTCAAGTAAAAGAAAATGAAAGGTCAGGAAGGGTTGCTTGCGCCCGCCATTGATTAGCGTCAGGTCGCAAATCCAAAATCCAAAATCCAAAATCTAAAATCGTTATATGCTCGTAAAAACATTTCCTTTAACCACCTTTCAACAAAATACCAGGATCGTTGTCTGCGAAGAAACTCGCCGGGCCATTTGTATTGATCCCGCCGCAAAATCTGACGAATTAGTTACATTTATCAATGACAGTCAGTTACAACTTCAGGCCATTACGCTCACGCACGGACATCTTGATCATGTTGGCGGAACCGCTGATTTGTGCAAAAGTTTTCCACCTGTGGAAATTATTTTGCACCGTGATGATGAAGATTTGTATTATGGATTACCCGAACAGCCACTTTTGATGGGAATTCCGGGGTTTGCCTTAAAAAGTCTGGGGATGGAATACGAGACTCCGCCGAAACTGACGCGCAATTGGACGCACGGCGAGATTTATGAGGTCGGCAAGCTGAAATTTAAGGTTTTGCATTGCCCCGGACACACTCGGGGTCATGTTGTTTTAGCCGAAGAAAATCACAAAAAAGTGTTCGTTGGCGATTGTCTGTTCGAAGGCTCGATCGGGCGAACCGATCTGCCGGGCGGCGATTATGACCAGCTGATTGATTCGATAACCCGCAATATTCTGACGCTTGGCGATGATTTTACGGTTTACTCGGGTCACGGACGTGAGACAACTATTGGGCGCGAAAAGACGACTAATCCTTTTTTGACCGGAGTTTATCAAATGGGGCGCGGAAAATATATTTAGTTTGAAGCCAAACCGAATTTCTCCCGGTTGTCGCCTCGCCTCAATTTGGAGAGTTGAGGAACGTCGTTAAATTTTTGGTTTGTAGAAAAACTTTTGAAATAAGTAAATGGACAAAATAATTTTTAAGCAGGATTGAGTCTTGAGACGGGTTTGCCGCGGCGCGTCGCTGGCGGTTGCCGCCTGAAGGCGGGACTCAGAGCTTTGATTCAGAGCTTTGCCAAAATAATTTAATTTAATTGAAAAAAAAGAGAGGAGTAACTATGAAGAGATTTATGATTTTATTGGCGGTTATCAGCTTGCTGGCGACCAATGCTTTGGCGCATATTTCGTTAATTGACCAACATCACCCTAAAAGTCAGGATATAGAGTTTAAGCTCGAAAAGGTGGCCGGGAGTGTCTATGTCCTGTTTGGGCAAGGCGGAAACATCGGGGTGTCTTATGGAGAAGATGGTCTTTTATTGATTGACACCCAATTTGAAAACATTGCTGAGAAGATAAAAGCTGAGTTAAAAAAGCTTGGAACCGATCAATCGCGCTTTGTTTTTAACACCCACTGGCACGGAGATCATACCGGCGGAAACCCGGTTTTTGGAAATGGCGCGACCATCATTGCCCAGTCAAACGTCAGAAATCGTCTCCTCAGCCCCATCGGTCGAGACGGCAAGCCGCGCACCCCAACCGCCAAAATTGCGTTGCCGATGATTACCTTTGACATGGGCCTATCCCTGCATTTTAACGGGGAAGAGGTTAGGGCAATGCATTTTCCAAAAGGGCATACCGACGGCGATTCGATAATTTTCTTTACGAAATCGAATGTGGTTCATCTGGGAGATGATTTTTTTGTCGGACGTTTTCCATTTGTTGATCTAAATAGCGGCGGGAGCGTGGAAGGATTGGTCAAAAATATAGATGATCTGACAAAGATGATTCCGGCCGATGCTAAACTGATTCCCGGACATGGCGCAGTATCAACTCTGAAAGATTTGAAGGACTATAACCAGTTGCTAATCGAAACAACTACCATCGTCCGAAATCAAATAAAAGAAGGAAAGTCTCTGGATGAAATTAAAAAGAAAGGTTTCCCTGAAAAATTCAAAGAAGCAGGTTCAGGTTTTATCAAGACCGAGGCCTGGATCGAAACAATTTTTAAAAGCTATTCGGTAAGCACATCGCCAAAATGAAACCATCAAGAATCTGCCGAATTTATCATTTTGAAATTTTCCGGGCAAGACTATTTTGAGTATTCGTTCATTTCCATTAAAGTTGTAAAGAAAAAAACACAAACTTGAGGAGAAGATATTTTAAATATGAAAAAAATACTTTGTTTTTGGTGCTGGCGTTTTGTCTGGTGATGGCGGGTTGCAGCAAAGATGGCGAAATCAATGCGTTTATTACCGAATGGGATTCGGTCACCAATGATATGGTGCAAAAGATCAACACCGGTGACATTGATGGCGCAAAAACCGCTTTCGATGCGAAGAAAGAAGACTTAAAATCAAAATGGGATGGTGTCAAAAATGCGCGCGGCTTCCAGGTCGGTGCCGACACCCAAAAGAAATTAGAAGAAAGTACCAAGAAAAATATGACGGCTTTGACCACTTCGATGACCACCAATATGATGAAAATCGCGACGGATAAAGCAAAAGTTGACAAGCTTCAGGCACTTATTAAAGAATACGGCGAAATTTTCAAGATGTAGAATTTTGAAAATAATCTGACTCAAAAAGCGGCTTCATTTGAGGTCGCTTTTTCTTTTTGCTTCAAACCTTTATAATGTCTTTTTTGCAATTATTTTATTAGATGAGGATTATCAATGGCAGAACAATTTGACGTAGCAATTATTGGTTCGGGACCCGGCGGTTATGTAGCCGCGGTTCGCGGAGCGCAAATGGGGTTAAAAGTAGCAATTATCGAGAAAGAAAAGGATATGCGAATGGGTGGAACGTGCGGTCTGCGCGGCTGCATCCCGACCAAAGCTCTTTTGCAAGCGGCGCATCTTTACGAAAAAGCCCAACATTTTGCCGATTGGGGCATCAAGGTTGAAAATTTGGGTTATGATTTTGCGCAGGTCCAAAAGCGCAAAGGCGATGTCGTGGCCAAAAACTCGGCCGGCGTTTCGTATTTGATGAAAAAGAATAAAATTACGACTTTTAACGGCTTTGGCAAAATCGTCGGCAAAGGCAAAATAGAAGTTGCGCTGGCTGAAGGCAAAGGGCGTTCCGCAATTGTTGAAGCCAAAAACATCATTATCGCCACAGGTTCGGTTGTGCGTCCGATTCCGGGTTTTGAAGTTGACGGCACACAGGTCGTTAATTCCGATCAGATTTTAGAATTAAATCGCGTTCCCGCGTCAATGATCGTCATGGGGGCGGGGGCAGTCGGGGTCGAATTCGCCAGCGTTTATGCGCGTTTTGGGTGCGAAACGACCGTCATTGAATTGATGGATCGGATCGTTCCGATGGAGGACGCCGAAGTTTCTAAGGAACTGCAGCGGGTTTTCAAAAAATCGGGCATCAAATGCGAAACCGGCATCAAGCTCGATAAAATGACCAAATCAAAATCCGGCGTCAAGGTTTCGGGTAAAAACGCCAAAGGCGAAGATGTTTCGTTCGAAGCCGAAATGCTGTTAGTGGCTGTCGGACGGATGCCGTATTTAGAAGGACTCGGATTAGAAAATACCAAAGTCGTCATCAATCCACGCGGCACAATCAAAGTCAACGAATATTGCGAAACCCCTGAACCCAATGTTTATGCGATTGGCGATGTCATTGACACCGCCTGGCTGGCGCACCTGGCATCAAAAGAAGGTTGTTTAGTCGTCGAAAAAATTGCGGGTAAAAAGGTTGCTCGTGGTGTGGGGTTGCCGTGCTCTTTGCTCGTGAAGTCTTGGCTGGGGCGGCAGGACTCGAACCTGCAATAGGCGGCTTCAAAGGCCGCTGCCTTACC
>JANOEF010000822.1:0-4375 GCA_031413075.1 Acidobacteriota bacterium
CAAAAAATTTAGGGCTTGGAACTCTACCCGACTTGTCAAACTTTTCGGTTGGTGCAAATCAAAACCAATTACCCGATTTGTCAAGTTTTGCTATCACTGCAAATCAAAATTCAAATATTCCGCAAACTCCGACCAACGAAGATGAAAAAATGACTCAGGAAAGGGCACGTCTCGAAGCTGTCATTGCACAATCCAAACACCCGAAACGAGTTGGGAAAGCCAAAATGCAATTAGCAAAGCTGAATAAATTGTATCCGGCCACAAATTCCCCAAATAACGGTCAAGTGCCTAGCCCCCAACAAAATCAAGGCGTTCAGGCGGGGCCGCAAACAAACGACGATGTCCAGGCAATTTACCAAAAATTTCTTGAATTAAGCGGACAGTCCGACACGCCCGAAACGAGAACAGCTTTTGAAACTGTCTTAGTGACCGGAAACAATGAATTTCTTGTTCCGAACGCCGAAAGAACCGGGCTCCAAGAAAATGAGCAAAGTTTTAATAAACTTGGCTTCAGTAAAACGGGCGATGTCCGAATGGGTGCGGATTTGGATAATCCCGAACCTTTACAGGAAGTTTTGACCAAAGGCAAAGACGGAAAATATTACTCGCCAAACCAATTCGATCCTGAAACCGAACAGCGTTACGCTTCATTTTTGCAAGCCAAAGAGGTGAGTGATTCGCCCGAAGCCCGTCAGGAATTTGTTGATATTGAAAATAATTCGGTAAATCGCGCTAACCAATTGCAACAAGAGGAAGCCGCGAACTATCAACAACAATATCAGCAACCACCGAACGTTCAACCAAGAATTGAAGGTCAGCCGTCTAAAAACACCCCTTTATTAAAAACCTCGGAAATCAATCAAGAATTGCGGGGGTCCGATATTGACCAAAAACAAATCGAGGGGCGGGTTGAGTCAATTATTAGAAACTATAAAACCAAACCGACCGCCGAGCAATTGGTTCAGGAATCAGCCCGAGGGATTTACGGCAAAGAAATTGAACCCGTTCAGGAGATTTACCGCAAAGCTACCGGCAAAGATTTACTCAAACCTTCGCCCGGACTGCAAGCGGATATTGACTATTATTGGGACCCGAAAACCGGAAACTATGAAGACACCGGCGATGCCAAATATACGAGTGTTGAATCTTTGGTCGAGACGTATAAACAGGGCGGAGAGCAAGCCTTAATTGATAAAATAAATAGAACCAAAGCTCCAGTGGTAGAAAAACCTACACCGGAATCGGAAGAAGCCCGCAAACAAAAAGAATTGGTTGAAGCGGTAAATCTTACGGACGAACAATTACGATCCAAAGTCAAAGAAGATTTGGAGGCTGAACGCAAAAGCGCGATTGATCCAACTTTGTGGGAACAATTCGTTAATGAATTTCAAAACCCCCTCAACGCAGTTTCACCCACCACGCCGCAGGAGAATAAACGGATATGGGAAATGGGAAAGGGTGTCTATAACTATTTGCAGGGAGTTTACGAGCCGACCAGCGATGAACGAATCGAAACCGAATTTCAACGACGAAGGGCAAACCAATTGTCGTCCGAGGAAATTGCCGAAGCCCAAAGAGGTGCGGACAATATCGGTTCGTTTTTCAGCGGAATGGTCGGAGCGGCCGGACGGAGTTTTTCTAGCGTGGCAGGAGTTCTAAGGCCTTTGAAATCCATCGGTATCAACACACCTTTCGAATACATTTCCAAAGAAGGGAAGAAGATGCAGTTGACCGAGGCGTTGACCCCGGGATCGGAAGTAGCGAAATTATTTGGCGGACTGCCGTTCGATATCGGAAGATTAGCTTTACTTTCGAGACTTCCCGGAGGGACGGTAGTTGGATTCGCAACAGATTCAGCCCTTCAATCGGCGGGTAGCGGCGGCAATTTAAGCGAAATCCGCAAAGCCGGCTCAAAAGGTGCCGCGCTTGGTGCTTTATTCCCGATGGCCGGAAAGATTGGACAAATAGCGTCTAAATTTTCTCCTTATTTTGAACCGGTGGCGAGAATCGGAACAGTCGGAGTCGGAACCACAGGAATTGAACTGGCTTCAGGAACCCCGCTCAATGATGCGGTTAAATCCGGCATTCTAAACGCCGTTTTTGAAGGTGTTCAAAGTTACGGACCGACAATGATAGGCAAGATCGGACGTGTCTGGTCGAAAGGCAAACCCGTTGACGTTCAAGTTGATAATGCCGGAAATGTTTCATTGGTCAAAGCTAAATCAGCCGAAAACCCGAATCTCGTTGATTTTGAAATGGTCTTAGACCCCACGGACGGAGTTTATAAGACCAAGTTTGAGCAAAACGCAAAAACTCAACCAAACCCAACGGAGTCAGCCAGAGACACAACCATCGAAGATGCGTTTCCCGAACAGTCGGTTGAGCAACAACCAGCCAAGCAGGATTATTCCGATGTTGAACCCAAAGGTTATCTTGGCGCCAAGGAACCGCAGCGATTAAATGAAAAAAATCCGATTCGAATCGAGAACCCGAAACCCGAAGCCGTCAATAAAGTCAAAGGGGATCAACGCGCACAAAAAGTTTTATCCGTTTTAGAATCCGGAGATCCAACGAGCCTTGAGCATCTCCAAAAACAAACCAAATATTCCCGCGAAAATGTGATGAACGCGGTGGATGATCTTTACGCCGCCAGAGCAATTGAGATCCTTCCCGATAATTCCGTGCGTCTGATCAAAGCCGAGCACGTTCAGCCGAAACCGAATAATTTATACGATAAATACGCCGAACAAAAGGAACCGATCCAGTTAAGTGAATCACCAGAAGCGGAGAATATTCGTAAAACCGAAATTCAAAATTATCGGAAAGAACAGGAAGCAAGAAACTCCAAAGAAATTGCGACCGTCAATTTTGACGAAACCCCGCAAGGAAAGAGCCAGGATGTTTTCACCGAACGCGGAACAAAAGCCAAAATTTATCCGCAAGTAATCGAGTCGTCGGATATTATCACTTCCTTGGACCCAAATTACCCGATGGAGTTACAGCCCCGCGACCGTTCGCGTTCTGCATCCAAAGCGCAAATTGCTGAAATTGCCAACACCTTAAAACCCGTTTTTCTCGATGATTCACCGAAAGCATCAGACGGAAGACCTTTGGTAATTCCGGTCAAAGTCGGAGACCAGACTAAATATGCCGTCATTTCCGGTAATGGCAGAACCGAAGCCATCCGCGAGGCTTATAAAATCGGCAAAGAACCGGCAGGCGAATATAAAAAATTCACGGTCGAAAAAGGTGCCAATCCCAACCTTTCGCAGCCGATTTATGTTGGCATTTTAGACCCAAACGACATTAAAGATCTGCCCGAGTTTGCCCGTGAAGCCAACGAACAGGCGACGGCTGCTATGAGTGCCACGGAGACCGCCCAGGCAGATGCGGGACGAATGACGCCCGAAATCTTAAATGCTTTTATTCCGTCGGAAGATGGTTCGATTCATCACGGAGCCAATAAAGATTTTATTCAAGGGTTTATGGATAAAGTCCCTAAAACCGAGCGCGGCGCATTAGTTTTGCCCAATGGTCAGTTATCCCAAGCCGGACAGGTCAGAATCAAAAACGCCATTTTAGCCAAAGCTTACGGTTCAGGAGAAAGAGGAAACGATTTAATTCGTAGAATAACCGAGACGGATGAGTCGGGAGCCAAACGCATCACCGGTGCATTGATGCAAACCGCCGGAAAATTTGCTGGACTCAAACAAGCGATTGATGACAAGGTTCGATATAACAATCTCGACATCACCGATAATTTGGTTAAAGCGGCTGAAAAATTCGTCTTTCTCAAACAAGAGAAAATGCCGGTCGAGCAGTATATCAAACAGCAAAAAATGTTCGGTGATGACTTAAATCCGTTTGAGCAATATGTTTTAAAAACTTTCGACAAACACGAATCGAGCCAAAAAGCCATCAGTGCAATTTTGAACAATTACATCATTGCCGCCAACGCTCTGGGCGATCCAAATCAAAAGGGATTATTCGGGGATAATGAAACGCCGGACGCGCCGACTCTGTTTAGGGCAGCCATTAAAGAATATGAACAAGGAAATTACGAACAAGAAACATTCGACTTCGCCCCTGAAGTTCAACCCGAGACATCTGAAACTGGCCAGACTGGCAATTCGCAAAGAGGTCAGAAAGAGAAATCAAAAAGCGAAGAAAAAGGATATGAGCAAAATCAACGATATGCCCCCGGAATTTCTGGAAAGGAATTAGAAGCCGCACCCGAACCGGAACATCCCGAAACCGTTAAAGCCCAACTCGAATCTGCCCAAAATCCCGAATCTCCGCGAATCGCCGTCCTTTATACATTCGGCGAAAACGAACCGACCCCGCCAAAAGGATTTATTCGCGCAAAAGTTGCTCA
>JANOEF010000823.1:0-3718 GCA_031413075.1 Acidobacteriota bacterium
ATCGCTCAAAGTTTATCGGGATATGAAAAATTCTTTGGATACGGCGCGAGATGAAGGAATTGAGATTGGGGTTGAAAAAGGAATTGAGATTGGAGTTGAGAAAGGAAAGATTGAAGGCAAGATTGAAGGCAAGATTGAAGGAAAGATTGAAGGAAAGATCGAAGTTGCGAAAAACGCTATTTTACAAGGATTGGATAATGAAATAATTGCTAAACTGACTGGTTTGACAACTGAAAAAATCGAAAAACTGAGAAACGAGTAAATGCTGGAGTCTAAACAGACGAATCAGCGATTCACCTCGTATGATAGAAGCACCGTGGCAAGTCTTGATTATGCGGTCAATCGAAGCTATTCGAGTGGGCAGGGGCGGTTTACAAGTGTTGACCCGATTGGGATGGCTTTGGGTTCAATTGTAGATCCGCAATCAAATAATCTTTATGCTTATGTGGAAAATAATCCAGTTGATTAAACAGACCCAAGCGGATTATTCGGACAACCTGAAACTCCAGACGAACCTGATTGGGAAGGTTTCTGGCGTTTCTTGCGAGATTAATTGGAGTTCAGTCGTAGTCCCGCAGTTAGTTACACAGAAGAAACTGGTGGTGGTGGTGGAATTGAAGAGGATGTAAACCGAAGACTGAATTCTGGTAATTGTAGACAAAAATTGAATGATGTGCTTAAAGCCTTAGGAAAAGAGAAAATCAAAGATAAAAAATCTGGTAAGACAGGATTTGACGGTCTAATGGCACAATTTTTCGATGGTAGAGTCGACCCGAGAGTAGGAGGTCATCCTAGAAAAGGAACATCTGCCTATTCCTCGGATACCGGAAAAATAACTCTAGATACAACTCCAAGTAGAGGTGATCCAAATTCTGCTCCCGACGTAAGACTTACTGAGGCTCTTAGTTCAGACATGCTTCACGAGGGATTACATGGTGCGACTCGATCAGGTTTTTCACACAAAGAAATCTTCAAAGCAATAGCAAAAGTAGATAATCTTAAGTTTATAGATTTTACAAATGACAGGTTAGCAGCACTCGCAAATATCGGCAAAACCCCTCAAAACACTGATAAAAGTTCTTATGACAGTAGTATGTATTCCAATATAATGGATACTTGGCTAAATAAAACTTGTGGAGGAAATTCAACAGAATGGGATACCAGATTCAAACAATACGAACGTCCATAAAATTATGGGGGGTATTTTTTCTAATCTTTTTATTTAATCTGTCGGCATATAGTAGCAAACCTCCAAAATGGTTTGTTAATTTGCAGCGAGTTAAATTGCTAGAAACAAAGCGAGCAGAAGTTGAGAAAATTTTTGGAAACCCTAAAACAACGTATGATTTTGACGGAAACTCAACTGGGCTAGTAATCGAGTATGAAATCGGCGTTGGACGAGTCAGCGCGGTATACTCTTATGGCAAATGTGTTAAAGGATCTAATTACGGGTATAACGTCGAAAAAGATGTAGTCACAGAAATTGAGATTAGCCTCAATAAGGAAGTCAGGATCTCATCATTAGGATTAGATTTAAGTGAATTCTATAGAAACGAAGTTAGTGATGTAATAGGTCTTTTTACTTATTCTAATTCTGATGGTAGTAAAAGATTTACCGGGTCAACTACAAAAATCAACGACTTTTCTCTTCATCCAACTGAGAAACAGGAGGAGATAAGCTGTAGAAACTTAAATAAGTAACATAAGAACTTTAAATAGTTCGAGATAGAATGGCAATAACACAAAACTTTCACTTGACAGCCATTCCGTGCTGTCATTTTTTACGCCTTTTCTGATTAGAATTCAAAACAGTATCCAAAAACTGTAAAACGAATTTCTGTATTTCTCTTGGCAGGAGTTTCACTTGCTCAAATTTCCGCTGAAGTTGTGAAGTCGGTCCGGGCTTCGCCTTTGCCTTGTTTGGCTCACTTCCCAAGAGTTCAGCAACTGAAACTTCTAAAGCCGATGCCGCCCGTTCAATGAAATCAAGTGCGGGATTGGTGAACAGAGGACGGACAATAAAATAATAGTTTGAGGTCATTTTCCTTTAAGGCTATAATTGATGCAATGGAGTAGTTTTATGGAAAATCAAATAGCAATTTTAGGAAAAAAATATTATGACGAACATCTCAAAGAAATTTTAGAACCGGAACATAACGGAGAATTCGTCACTATTGACTACGAAAGTGGTCAATACTTTTTGGGCAAAACTGATGTCGAAGCAATGAAAAAAGGAAAAGCGAATTTGCCCGAGAAAAAGTTGTTTTTAGTCAGAGTTGGTTTTGAAGCCGCCTATAAAATTGGAGGATACTATGCACGAAGAACTCCAAGGTAAGGTCAATGAATTTGGCGAAGCGTGTGTAGAGGTGAATTTTTTATCAAATCAGAAAACATAACAATTTTTGATTGACACAGGATTTAACGGAAGTCTTTGCTTGCCGCGAAAAATACTCGAAGAATTGGAACTGAAAGTTGAAGAGCAAACCACCTTTTATGGAGTTGGTAACCATCAGGAAAATATTGACATTGCTTTTACTGAAATCAAATGGCTCGGTAAGAAAGCCGATGTTTCCATTCTCATAAATGACGGGGACGACTTTCTTTTGGGAACGACACTTTTGGAAAATAAAGAGCTTTACATCAACTTCAAAACAGGAGAGGTTTTGATTACTGCACATTAGTCGAACTCGTCAAAAATGAGGCTTTGTTCTTTCTTTGAAAATGCCACAACTTGAACTTATAGGAAAATTTTGGGCTATCAGGAAAACTTGAGATAGCACCATCATAACCTCGTATGAGAGAAGTGCCGGAACGGGGCTAGACTATGCCCTCAATCGGAGTTATTCGAGTGGGCAGGGACGGTTCACAACGGTTGACCCGATTGGGATGAGTTCTGCAAATATTAGCAATCCTCAATCAAGTATTGACTCAAGAAAAAAATCTCTTGAGATATTTGGAAAACCAACCATATCTGTTGAAACAGAAGGTCAGGATAAAATAAATCCTGAAATATGGGATGAATATACCGCAGGTAATGAGTTTTACAAGAGTTTTACTATCGTATCTTTAAAGAAAACCAAACTCGTTATCAGTGTTTTTGCTACTCCTAAAGACTCGTCACCGGAAAAATTAGTTTCATTTTTTGGCAATCAATATAAAAGAACTAGATATGATTTTTTTGAATGTCCCGGTGATACTGGGAGTTCAAAAATTATTGAATCTCCTACTGGGCAACTTGAATATATTGAATATCGAGCTAAAGGAATTGCTATAAATGTAAAAGAAGAAAAGGTAGAGGATATATCTTTTCTAAGCAGTTCACTTGGGCTAAAAGAACCCAAATGCAAATAAAGCACCGTGAATGAATTATTTATCGGCTCAAACATTCGCCCAGCGTTTAGCTTCGTGTTTGAGAATCATTCCTTCGAGCAGGGCTTTAACAATCTTCTTTTCTTCTTCCGGGAAACGCGAAACTGCTTCAAACTGCAACTTTAAATCATCGGACGGCTGGCGTTCAGCTTCATCAAACATCAATTCGTCAGCGGAGACTTTCAGTTCAATCGCTAAGTTCTGAATGACATCAAAGGTCGGTTGCGATGATAACTTAAAGATTGAGAACAACTCTCTTTTCCTGTAAAATCAAGCTGTTATGCAAGAAAAATACGTCAATCCTTTCACCGACTTTGGATTTAAGAAAATCTTTGGCGAAGAACCAAAC
>JANOEF010000824.1:0-6987 GCA_031413075.1 Acidobacteriota bacterium
GGGCGGCATCGTCGCCACCGGCGGCGCTATTCCAAGCATTGGATCAATGTCGTAGGGATTGTTAGCGTCAAATGGTGGCAAAAACTCGGAGGATTCCCAGGCGTTGACAATCGGTTTGTTGTCCACGAACGACCAAATGTATTTATCGAAAGTGCCGGATTCAGCCACGACTTGCAAATAACATTTAGCGTTTCGAACCGCTGATGCGATTTTTAGACGATTGCGGATAATCCCCTGATTATGCAAGAGCTCAGCGCATTTTAGGTCGTCATATTCAGCAATTTGCCGGGCATCAAAATTATCAAAAACCCGGCGATAATTTGCGCGTTTGGCTAAAACGGTGTCCCAACTTAAACCGGCCTGGGCTCCTTCTAAGATTAAGAATTCAAATAATCTTTGGTCATCGTGAAGCGGCACCCCCCATTCGGTATCGTGATAATGAATTGCCAAATCTTTTCTGGCCCAGTCGCATCTTTTCATAAATGTTTGATAATCAGTTCTTGAGGTTTAAAATTAGAGAAATCGAAGGAGGCTTCGACGACCGACTTTTGCTGCAAAATTAAATCAATCGAGTTGACTGTGGCAATGCCGACTGATTTCATTTGTGCCCGCTGAGCAGCCTCAAAACCACCGATTGCGTCTTCGAAGACGAGACAATTTTTCAGCTTAACCTTCAATTTTTCCGCCGATTTCAGGAAAAATTCAGGATCAGGTTTACCGTTGGTGACATCTTCGGCTCCGGTCACAGCCTCAAAAAACTTTCGCAAATCCAAGCCATCCAAAATAAATTCGACATTTGTCTGTGGTGCGGCGGAGGCAACGGCCATTTTGATTCCTAGATCTTGAGCTTCTGCCAAAAATTCGATTGCGCCGTTGATAGCTTTTCGATGGGGTAAAAATAATTCCTGATAAAACGATTCTTTGCGACTGCCTAATTCGAGAATTCTTTGATCAGAAATATCACCAAAAATATCCGGCAAAATCTCGCGGTTGGTTTTGCCCGCCGTCTTGACCAGGAAATCGTGAGCATTCATCTCGACACCATTTTCCGCCAGCATCTTCCCCCAGGCTTCGGTGTGATACTGCATATTGTCAACGAGGGTTCCATCCATATCGAAAATGAACCCAAACTGTGTGTAATCAACCATTTACGTTTTAATTTTTTTTCTTTGCAATATATAAAGTTTTTTCGATAAGGCAATGGAGGTTGCCGCTTTTGTCTTTCAATTCAACCTGATAAACTCTATCAACTGATTTTTCAGTTTCTAAAATCGCTTTTATTTCGTCTAATTCTGCCTCGGTTAAAAGAAAATCTGCAAACAGAGTTTCTTTTCCGGGACGTTTGAAACGAATGGTCGCGGCTTTGTCCCAAACGAGATAGTCCTGACCGAGAGTTTTAATCAGCATCAGCATATAGATCGGGTCAATTCCCGCATAGAGACTGCCGCCGTAAATCGTTCCGACATAATTTTTAGTGCGCCAATTTAAGGGGATTTTTGACCCGCATTTCGCGGTAATCGTCGGAAATATAGACAACTCGTCCGCCACTTCCGCGATAGGCCGGAAATAAATTAAATTTCCAACGTTCAATTTTTGAGGAAAAGTTTTCAGGCATAGATCAGTTAGGAAGACCGTCATTTCATGTTAGGTAAAAGATACAGGCTAAAAATTATTGACTGATAATTTCTGATAACTCGTCTAAATTGAGACGAATCATTCCTCCGGCATCCGAAAAAGCTGACGTTCGAGATATTCGTTTATTTCGCCAGTTAAAATAAATAAGTCCGGAGATGATGCCCAACAGAACAGCACCTAGCACACCGCTGACAATCAGAATGACAGTTGAGAGAAAGAGTTGCGAAGCTTGTTTGACAAAATATTCTTCGGCTTTTTTGAGGTAATTCGGATCTCTGCCCAGCCATTGAACAACCTTGTCGTATTTCACCTGGTCAAGCAGAGAGATCGCGGCCGCTTCGTCCTTGCCGTCCAGAACAAACACCGAATAATTTCCGATCCGTCGGTAAAAGACGGAGGGGGTAGGTGTTTCACTCAAAAATTGTTTGATTTTGTTGTCGGCATCAACCGAGCCTTGCGGGGTTTGAAATTCAATCACCAGAAGTTTCCCGGCCGGATAGTTGGCGGTAATGCCTTCGGTCCCGCCGGTAAAATCAATCAAATCGAAAAACTTTTGGTCGCCGAGAGATTTTTTTAACTCCCTCAGATCTTTTATCCGGGTCGCTTGATCCTGCATTTTTTCCCGATCCGGCAGAGCTTTGACAATCGAGGGAATCGTGTCTTCTTCGGGAACAACCGTGATGTCCATCGGCGGCACGCCTTCATTTTGGGCAAAATGGTTAAAAGCAAAAACAGAAATCAATAAAAAAACAACCAAAAGTCTCAATAAATTCGATTGAAGCATCGCCAAAAATCTCCGTGCTGAAATAATTTTGTTTTCGATTGGAATCTTGATGGTAGCATTTTTGTTCGCAAAATTAAATATTGACTGACAGGAAAGTTTAAAAAACTATACCGAATCGTGTATCAAATAAGTAAAACGCTACACCGTTTCGTCTAAAACCTAACTAGGATGTCTATTTTGGTGAAAAGTATGTCCAGCAAGATAAAAAAACGCTAAAAAAAGACTTTTTTCACATCTGAAGCCGGTTTTTCGGCGAATTTAAAGTTTGGCACGAGAATTGATACATGGTATGACGCAAGGGGGAACTTGAAAATGACAACAACAGAAACTTTAACTTATCCGGTTTGGCAAAATACAGGAACGCTCGAAATTGAGACACCCGAATTTGTCGAGAATATTTCCGATACCAGTAGTGATTTTACCCTGGTTCAGTCCGCTACCAGAGGCAATATGTTTGCCTTCGAAGAATTATACAATCGGCATCATCGTCGGGTTTATTCGCTCTGTCTGCGGATGTTGCAAAATACCCACGAAGCCGAAGATTTAACTCAGGAAGTATTTATTCAACTCTATCGAAAGATTGGTTCTTTTCGCGGCGATTCGGCTTTTACGACCTGGCTTCACCGAATGACCGTCAACCAGGTTTTGATGCACTTTCGCAAACGCACGGTGAAATTTGAAAAAACCACCGAGGAAGGCGAAACTCCGGTTCAAATCGTGAACGGCACGGAAAATCAGGCAAAGATGCCGATAGTTGACAAAATTGCGCTTGATTCGGCCATCGCTTTATTGCCGGACGGCTACAAGAAAGTATTTGTTTTACACGACGTCGAAGGCTACGAACACGAAGAAGTGGCCAGAATTTTGGGATGTTCGGTCGGGACTTCAAAATCGCAATTGCACAAAGCCCGCTTAAAAATGCGTAAATTGCTGCAAAAGAAAACTAATCCGCGACTTGTTTGGTAAAAAAATAGTTTGTCCCCTCTAAATTTATGACGGCTTTTCTTAAAACGAGAAGCCGTTTTTCTTTTGGCGCATTGTTTATCAAATACAAGTCTTTTAGAATATTTTGTAAACTATGGACGCATTACAAACCGATTTAAGTCTTTCAACCGAAATCAAACTCTATTACGATCTTTATTTACCCGAAAAATTGGAAAGGCCCGCTCCGTTGATGCTGGCGGTTCACGGCTACGGGGCTCACAAGCGCTATATGATGCGCGAGGCCAAGCTGATTGCACCCGAAAATTTCGCAATTGTTTCCGTGCAAGCCCCGCATCAGCATTTTCGCCCCACCGATAATGGGTTCAAAATCGGTTTCGGTTGGCTGACTGATTATAAATCCGAAGAATCGGTGGCACTGCATCACAAATTTCTTTTGGATGTGATTGAAAAATTGAGTAATGACGGTTCGATTGATCCAAACAGAATTTATCTTTACGGATTTTCTCAGGCCTGTGCGCTCAATTTTCGCTTCACTTTTACCCATCCCGACGTTTTGCGCGGTGTCTTAGGCGTCTGCGGCGGAATCCCCGGAGATTTGGAGACAAATGAATCTTATCGGGCAACCAACGCCGATATTTTTTATCTTTACAGCCGCACTGATGATTTTTATCCATTGGAAAAATTTGAGCAATACGATACTAAATTGAAAAATTATTTGCCTAATTATCAAGCCAAAGCCTACGAGGCAAAGCACGAAATTACGGACGAAATGCGTCTGGATATGAAAAACTGGCTGGCAAAGAGGTAAGACCGGCTATCTTTGTCAGGGAATTCGCCGCCACACCGATCAAAACTTAAATTTGATCAAAAAAACTATTACAAACCCTAAATCCGGACCAAAAAATCAAATTTTCCGGCACCTTTTTCGGTTTCCGCCCTTCTGCGTTTGAACATTTTCCAAAAAGTAAGAGATAATAGGCGTTTTTGAATAGAGTCATATCTTTATCTTTAGAGAAACAAAACAGAAAGGATGATTATTGTGAAGTCTTTAGTAGTTCTTGGAATTAGGATGTCAGCAATTTCAGACACGGTTAAGTAAGGTGCAGAACCTTTGCTCGTGCTACGGGTTTAAAACAATAATTTATTCACAGAAATAGGTGGTTTTTTAATGGAATCTACAATTCTTTATTTGATCCCGGCGTTTGGGGTTTTTAGCTTGGTTGTCATGGCGTTCAAGTCTGCTTGGGTGAACAAGCAGCCGGCTGGCGATGCGAATATGGTTGAACTTGCGTCTTATATTGCCGAAGGCGCAATGGCATTTTTGAAGGCGGAGTGGAAAATTTTAGCGATTTTTGCGGTCATTGCCGCCGCTCTTTTGGCATGGTCGGGAACTTTAATTGAAACCTCTTCGCCTGTCATTGCAATTTCATTTCTGCTCGGCGCGGTGTTCAGCGCGACTGCCGGATATTTTGGGATGAACATTGCGACGAAAGCGAATGTCAGAACGACGCAGGCGGCCCGAACGTCTTTAAAAGACGCCCTGAAAGTGGCTTTTACCGGTGGAACGGTGATGGGGCTCGGCGTTGCCGGACTTGCGGTTTTGGGCTTGGGTTCGCTGTTTTTAATTTTTTATAAAATTTATGTCGAAAGCGTGGTTGGTGCTTCGGTGAACGGCATTCAAATGGAAAAAGCGATTGAAGTTTTGGCGGGTTTTTCGCTCGGCGCGGAATCAATCGCACTTTTTGCCAGAGTTGGTGGCGGCATTTATACCAAAGCGGCTGATGTCGGCGCAGACCTGGTCGGCAAAGTCGAAGCGGGAATTCCCGAAGACGATGCCCGAAATCCGGCGACTATCGCCGATAATGTTGGTGATAATGTCGGCGATGTGGCGGGAATGGGGGCAGACCTTTTCGGCTCGTATGTGGCGACAATTTTGGCAACCATGGTGTTAGGGCGCGAACTTGTCGCAGTAGATAATTTCGGCGGGCTTTCACCGATTTTACTCCCGATGGTGATCGCCGGAATCGGAATCATTTTTTCGATCATTGGTTTCACTTTGGTCAGGATTTCCGATGATAAAGGCAACGTCCAAAAAGCATTGAATATCGGGAACTGGACTTCAATTATTTTGACGACCATTGCTTGCTATTTTCTGGTGATGTGGATGATGCCGGCGAAAATGGAGTTTTTAAGAGTAGATATCTTGGGAAACAAGCCTGTCATCACCAACATCGGTGTTTTCTGGGCGATCTTGGTCGGCTCGGTCGTCGGCGCGCTGATGAGCATTGTCACCGAATTTTATACCGCGATGGGCAAACGTCCGGTGATGTCAATTGTTCGGCAATCCGACACGGGAGCGGCGACCAATATTATCGGCGGTCTTTCGGTCGGGATGGAATCTACGCTGGTGCCGACACTTATTCTGGCCTCGGGGATTTATTTATCCCATTATTTTGCCGGACTTTACGGGGTGGCGATTGCCGCCGCCGGAATGATGGCGACGACTGCCATGCAGCTCGCGATTGACGCTTTCGGGCCGATTGCCGATAACGCGGGCGGAATTGCCGAAATGAGCGAATTACCGAAAGAAGTCAGACAAAGAACCGATATTTTAGATGCGGTCGGCAACACCACAGCCGCAACGGGCAAAGGATTTGCGATCGCTTCCGCCGCGCTCACGGCGCTCGCGTTATTCGCCGCTTTTGTCGGTCTGGCCGGAATTAAGTCAATTGATATTTATAAGGCGAATGTGCTGGCCGGTTTATTTGTCGGCGGCATGATTCCGTTTATCTTTTCTTCGCTTTGTATTGCCGCCGTCGGTCGTGCGGCGATGGCCATGGTGCAGGAAGTCAGACGGCAGTTCAGAGAGATTCCGGGCATTATGGATCGCACGGCGAAGCCCGAATATGACAAATGTGTCGCTATTTCGACCCAAGCTTCGCTTAGAGAAATGATGCTTCCCGGCGCCATTGCGTTGACAACACCGGTCGCGGTTGGATTTGCTTTCGGTCCGGAAGTTCTCGGCGGACTGCTCGCGGGCGTGACCGTTTCCGGGGTTTTGATGGGAATGTTTCAAAATAATGCCGGCGGAGCCTGGGACAATGCTAAAAAATCATTTGAAGCAGGTGTTGAGATCAATGGCAAAATGGAATTCAAGGGCAGCGAAGCTCATAAAGCGAGCGTGACAGGCGATACCGTCGGTGATCCGTTCAAAGTTACTTCAGGTCCTTCGATGAACATTCTGATCAAACTGATGAGCATTGTCGCGTTAATCATTGCGCCGCATATTGCTGTCAATAAAGGTTCACACAAAACAGAACTAACTCCAAAGGTTAGTGTGGAACAAACAGTTACAGTTTCCGCCCGGAACCCGTTGAAATAGAAGGAACATTAGACAAAGAAACTTCGTGAACCGGTTTTTATTTACAAAGTCTGAGCTTAGCGTCAGTAGGTTTGGACGTCAAACAAAAAAGATTTTATTAAAGGGCAGTTCCAAAAATTAAGTTTGATAATAACTGAAAACCAGATAATCCCCTAAAAGCAGTTTGAGAGTTTTCAAAATAAGGGGTTAGAAAATATCAGAGAAAGGCGTTACAAAACAGCTAAATTGTTGTATAACATAG
>JANOEF010000825.1:0-2022 GCA_031413075.1 Acidobacteriota bacterium
TCTTCTACCTGACTGATAAAAATGTCTGCATTTAATCGGGACTCCACTATTTGGCGGCTTTCTGCGGCAAATTTACGTTGCACTTCCGGATCATTTCCGACCGTTAAAATGGCTTCAGACAAAGCATTTTCGTCGCCAAAAGGGATAATCCAACCGTTGGTGTGGTGGGTAATTATTTCGGTTGTTCCGCCGACATCAGTAGCAATAATCGGTGTTCCGCAAGCCATGGCTTCGATTGCGACCAGAACCAAAGCTTCACTCCGGGAATTGATAACGATCAAATCCAGCGATTGCATAATTGCCGCCACATCCCGGCGCGGGCCGATAAATTTGACCCGAGTTTCCATTCCGAGGTCTTTGACGGCTTGTTTGAGCTCTTCCAGATAAAGTTCGTCTTGATTAAATATCGGAGCCCCAACCACCAGAAGCGTTGAATTCGGCATTTGTTTTTGGGTTTGAGCAAAGGTTTTGATCAGTTCAAGTTGACCTTTGCGGGGCGTAATTTGTCCGATAATGCCGATCACGCAGTCGTTATTATCCAAACCGAATTCCTGCCGGAGACGCGGCCGGTGTTGCGGATTGATTTCAAATTCTTCTAGTTCAATTCCGTTATGAATAACCGTTTCCGGCAGGCGTTTGCTAAATCGCCGGAGAAGACGGCCGCGAAAGCTTCTGCCGGTCGCGGATGAAACCGGCAAGAGTCTAATTTTTTTGGAGCAAAGGGCAAAGAGACGAATCAAGGAACTGAGCGGATGCTTCGGTAATTCATCGTGCAGATGCCAAATAATCGGAATGCTGAGCCACAGGCTTGAGACGGTGGCGACCAACCCGGAACGGATCGTGTTAGCATGAATTAAATCAGGTTGACGTTGGATGATTTCGGCGCGCAGGTGCCGAATTGTTTTGATAAATGACACAAAATAAGAAAGCAATTTATCGGGACGTAAAGTGAATCGGGCCTCAAATTCTTCAATACTCCGGCATCGAACTCCGAGTTTTTCGGTCTCGTCGGCCATCGTGCCAGTTTTCGGACAGATCATCAGAGGCTCAAAACGGCTCCGATTGAGCCGCTTCAGAATCAACAGAATGACCCGTTCGGCGCCACTGACTTTTCCCTGATGATTGTAAAAAAGAACCCTCATTTTTGTTGCTGATTCCGGTAAATTTACTCCTTTGGCTTATAAAAGAGTCAATTAGCGGGATTTTCTAGAATTATCACCGAGAAAGAAGATTATTTTTGGTTCCTTTAATTTTGTGAGACAAAAAAGGTCCCGCCGAATGGAATTTTCGACGGGACCTAACCGAGGATTATTGGTTGACCAATTACTCTCGCAAATGAATAGTAGAAAACGAGATAGATTCTCCGGCAAGCATTTGTTCGGCTTCTGCTTCAGAGACATTTTCGAGTTCGGCCAGCAAGAGTTCAAGTTCCTGATCCTCTTTTTCCTGCTGCATTTGGTCAATTTTGGCCGACAAAGACTTGACGGTTGAATGCTCAAAAATGCGTCTCAACGGAATTTCCAGATTAAAATGCGCTCTGAGCCGCATCATCACTTTGAGGGCCAGCAATGAATGTCCGCCGAGATCAAAGAAATCACTATTGGCGCCAATTTTTGTTTGGTTCAGTAAGTTTTGCCAAATTTGTCCGATGATCTTTTCAGTCGGTGTTTCGAGCGGAAGAATTTCAGTTTCAATTGTTCTCGTCAAGTTCTGAATATTTTCCCGCCGCTCAACCTGGTTTCTGGCTAAATCGCCTAGGCGACTTTCCGGCGCACGAACCATATCGGCGAGGATTGAATCATACTCCACGAGCATTTTTTGAACCGTCTCCGGCTTGAACAGATCCGTGTCATATTCGACCCAAAGATTCAGACCGTCGGGTTCTTCAAAAACATCGAGCGAGAGATCAAACTTGGCCGTTCGACTCGGTAATTTGACCCGATTGAGTTCCAAATTACCTAGTCTATCTCCCGTTGTACTTGAATTCTGCAAAGCAAACATCACCTGAAAGAGCGGCGAGTA
>JANOEF010000826.1:0-17697 GCA_031413075.1 Acidobacteriota bacterium
GCAGTATAAAAAAGAAATGCCCGCCTTTTCGATCTACCAGCCGACAGGCGCATATCTGGCCAATGGCGGAAGTGAATTGAATGGTTCGGGAGACGATTTTGACGGGGCGAACCGATTTGCCGGGGTCAATCCTGCCAACGGTGTCACGCTTTATTACAATCTCCCCGAACTCAAAAAAGAAGACAAGATCACCATGGAAATCAAGGACGCGGAGGGAAACATCGTTCGCACAATTTCATCGCAATCCGACAAAACTTATCGTCGCTGGGATGGCGGGCCGGGAGCTGAACCGACTTTGCCGAAAAATAAAGGTTTGAATCGTTTCGTTTGGGATATGCGCTATCCGATTATGCCCGGTGTGAGCGGAACTTACATCGAAGCCAGCTATCGCGGACATAAAGCGATACCGGGTAAATACTCGGTGACGTTGAAATTTGGCGACCAAAAAGTTTCGACTGAGGCTGAGATTCTGGCTAATCCACTTTATCCGACCACTGCCGCTCAGTATAAGGAGTATCATCAAACAATGTCGCAGATGGAAGCCGAATTGACTTCGATGCACAAGTTGGTGAACAACCTTTACGACACGCAAAAACGGCTCGAAGCCTTGCTCAATTCTCTGCCCGATGATGCTAAATTTGGTGCTATCAAAAAAGACGGCGAAGCTCTCATCAAGAAAATGAAGGCTTGGGATGAAGATATGGCGCAGCGCAGAGCCAAAGCCTATGATGATGTCGAAAATTATCCAAATAAATTTACGGCGGATTATATGTATCTGATCAACCAAACCGAAAGCGATATTCCGAGAGTCAATCAACCTAATTTAGATTTGATGAAGGAATTAAATGCTAAATGGGCAACCCTTAAAGCACGAGCAATTGAAATTCAGGATAAAGACATTCCCGCGCTCAACAAACGAATGTGGGATGCCGGAAAAGGCGCGATTTGGGAGTAAAGTCTTTCAAATCAAAGTAAAATCAGTCCGAAGTTGAAAGGCTTCGGACTTTTTTATGCAAAATATTTGACGGCAAGTTATAATTTCAGCTACGGAGAATTTCAATGAATAAACGCCTTATTATTTTACCTTTTGTCTTTTTACTTTTTACTTTTTTCAGTTTTGCTCAAACTGGCAAAGACGCACAATGGGCAACTGCCGGGAAACAAGGGGTTGGAACAGCAGTAAATTTAACTTCAAAAGTCTGGTTCACGCTCGCCAACGGTGTCATGACCGAAGTTTATTTTCCCGATGTAACTGTGGCAAATACACATCTTTTGCAGTTTGTTGTAGTTAATCCAAAGACCAAAAAGGTTGAAACCGAACAGACGGACGCGATTCATCAAATCAAGGTCTTGCGTCCTGATTCATTAAGTTTTCAGCAAATAAATACGGCCAAATCGGGTGCGTGGAAAATTACTAAAACTTATACAACGGACATTGAACGCGATTCGATTTTGATTGATGTGCAGTTTGAAACAAAGAATAAGGATCTCAATCTTTATGTTTATTACGATCCGTCACTTGGAAATTCGGGAATGGGCGACAAGGTTTATTCGCCGTTGGGACAGATGACGGCTGAAATTGACCGTTCACAGGTTCAAATGGATGAAAAAGGTCGGGTGCGTGACAAGACGATGAAGCGTTCAGCAACATTCAGCAGCGGGCTTGGGGCGGAAGATGGCGAATATGCAACAGCACTTGTTTTTTCCAACAACATCGAAGAATTCAACAACGGTTATTATGGCGTAAATGACGGTTTAGAGCAGCTTCGTAAGTTTGGAAAAATCCGAAAACCATCTCCCCAGGCCAAAAACGGTAATGTCGTGCAGATGGCGAAAATTGAAGAGCCACAACGATTCACGACAGTTTTGAGTTTTGCCAGGGACGCAAATTACAACATTCTGACCGCCGGCGGAAATGCTTCAAAGTCTTTAGCCAAAGGTTTCGCCAAAGCCCAGGCCGAATACGATCAAGAATGGTCTGATTACATCAAAAATTTGCGCCAAGTCGAGCCGAAATATCAAGCCCAATTCAATATGGCGGCGATGATTTTGAAAGCCTTTGAAGATAAAACCAATCGCGGCGCAAACATTGCTTCGCTTTCGATTCCATGGGGCGGCGCGGCAAATGCCAATGATGTCGGCTCAAGCGGTTATCACGCAGTTTGGGCGCGGGATTTGTATCAGGTGGCAACGGCTTTTATGGCTCTCGGCGACACGGATGCAGCCAATCGCGCGCTGGATTTTCTCTTCAAAATCCAACAAAAACCCGACGGAAGTTTTCCGCAAAATTCGTGGATTGACGGCAAACCGATCGGCGGTTCTCTACAAATGGATCAAGTCGGCTATCCGCTCATTTTAGCTCACGAACTTGGCAGATTTGACCGCGAAACTTATCAAAAACACATCAAACCCGCCGCTGATTTTATCGTCAAAAATGGTCCAACCACCCCGCAAGAGCGTTGGGAAGAAAAAGGCGGATATTCGCCGTCAACCATTGCCGCCGAAATTGCCGCCCTTGTCTCAGCGGCGGAAATTGCCAAAAATAACGGCGACACAGAATCAGCAAATCGCTGGCTCAAAACTGCGGATGAGTGGGCGGCAAATATTGAAAAATGGACGGTTACGACCACCGGCAAACATTCAAAACTGCCTTATTACGTTCGCCTCACGCAAAACGCCAAACCTGATGCGGGCGAAAAATACGAAATCAACGGCGTTTATGGAATGGTGGATGAACGTGACATTGTTGATGCGGGATTTTTGGAATTAGTCCGGCTCGGCATCAAATCTCCCGACGATAAAATCATCCAAAATTCAATCAAAGTGGTTGACCAGGTTATCAAAGTCAACACACCAAACGGTGAAGGTTTTTATCGTTATAATTTCGACAGCTACGGCGAACCGGACAACGGACAGCGTTGGAATTTTGACGGGAAATGGACTGGCAAAGGCAGACTTTGGGCCTTGCTTTCAGGTGAGCGCGGACAATATGAATTAGCCCTTGCAAACGCTGAACGAGGAATGATGAACGATGAAAAGAGGAAAAATTCAGCATTCAGCATTCAGCATTCAGCATTTAAGAGATTGGAGGCGATGTCAGACTTTGCCAACGACGGTTTGATGATTCCCGAACAAGTTTGGGATTCACCGAATGTGCCGAAAAATATTGACCGACAATTCGTTCCCGAACTCAAATTCGGCGAAGGCACCGGCTCGGCAACTCCGCTCGCGTGGTCAATGGCGCAATTTATTCGATTAGCCGTCAATTTGCAGGAAGGGCGTAATTTGGATACGCCGCAGGTTGTTTATGATCGGTATGTGTTGGGGAAGAAGAGAGAAGCCAGTAGTCAGAAGACAGTTGTAAAAGTTGATGAATGTGAAAAAGCCAGGTCTTATCTTTTTGATGATAGCCAAATATTACAAACGATTCCGCAAAGAACGGAAAAATATCCAAATGTTTTTGGTGGTACCGGCGAAAAAGAAACAGCAATGCGTTTTGCCTATTTTGGCAATGAAAAAGATATTGAAATTGTTGGTGACTTTACCGGTTGGAAGCCATGCGGATTAAAGTTTAAGAAAATAAACGGATTACCAAACATCAATCCGCTTACTTTAAAGTTTCCCAACACTGCCCGTATCGAATACAAACTCATCGTTGACGGCAAATGGATAACTGACCCACTCAATCCGAATAAAGTTGACAACGGCGTCGGCGGTGAAAATTCGTTTTTCACGATGCCGGATTATAAGCCGACAATTTGGGATAATAAGGCGGGCGAATCTCCAAACGCCCACGATGTTCAACGCATTGAATCAAAAATTTACGGCTCCCGCGAGATGGCAGTTTATGTGCCCGAAGGCTTTGAAAATCAGTCCTTGCCCGTTCTCTATTTACAAGATGGAGGCGCCTATCAAACGCTTGCCAAAGCGATCACGACTCAGCGAAATCTGGTCAAAGCCCAAAAATTAAAGCCTTTCATTCTGGTTTTGCTTGACCCGAAAGATCGAATGAAAGAATATTGGGCAAACGACGATTACGCCAAATTCCTCGCCGAAGAGATTGTGCCGATGATTGACAGCAAATACAACACCATCAAATCGCGTGACGGGCGGGCAGTCATGGGCGCCTCTTTGGGCGGAATTACGGCGGTTCACGTTGGCTTGAAATATCCGCAGGTTTTTGGGCGAATCGGCGGACAATCGTCTTCGTTTTGGATTGATAACCAGCGTGTTGTCAAAGAGTTGGAGAAATTGGACGGCAAAACTAAATTCAAGTTTTACTTCGATGACGGAACTCTCGAAGGTCCTGAAGATTCGCGGATGGTGGTTGAGTTGTTAAAAACAAAAGGGTTTGATGTAAGATATGTTGAAGGCGAGGCCGGACATAATTGGACGGCGTGGCGAGATCGCCTCGCGGATGCTTTTATTTCGATTTGGAGGTAAAAATACTTGCCAACTATTTGTTAAGACAATAGAATCTAAACAACTCCAATTAAGGAAAATTCTACGAAAACTATGAAACAAACGATTAAATTAACTGTCATTTCTGTCATTATTTTGTTTACTCTGGTGGCGGTTTGGGCAAATAAAACTCCATTCGTGACAAACCCTGAAACGGTTGAAATCACTTCCACGAGCAGCCTAAACTCGCTCTATATCAGTAATTGTGCGCGGTGTCATGGAGCAGACGGCAAGGGTAATACCCAACTGGGACAAGAGCTGGGTGTGCCTGATCTGACTATCACCGCTCGGCGGATGAGTTTGACGAGAGTCAAAAATATCATCACTAAGGGTGACGGCGACATGCCCTCCTATAAGAAAAAGTTAAAAGCCGCACAAATTGCTTCGCTGGCTAATTATGTTCGCAAATTGCGATAAAGTTATAAAAGAATTTGTAGAGAAAATTAATGATTAAAAGAATTTCGGCAATTACATTTTTAGTATTTTCGCTATCACTCGGACTTTTGGCTCAGGGCGGGGTTTCCACCGGTGAGGCCAAAACTTACACCTCAAAACGCACGACCGGCATCGTGGACGAAAAGGCCTCTAAGGTTTTTGACGATATTACCCAAACTACTGCGCTAAAAGACTTTAAGTGCATTTCAGGGAATCCCCAAAAAGAATACATCGTTGAAACTACTTCGTGCGTGGTCGCCATTTTTGATTACGACAACGACGGTAAACCCGACATCTATCTGCTCAACGGCTCGACTATCAATGCCCAAAAAGGCAACGAACCTCCGCCTAAATCAGCACTTTTCCGTAATCTCGGTGACTGGAAGTTTGAAGACGTGACCGAAAAAGCCGGCGTCGCCAATGAACGCTGGGGAATGGGCGTCACAGTCGGCGATTATGACAACGATGGGTTTGCCGATTTGTATGTCTCCAATTACGGCGTTTCAAGGCTTTATCATAACAACGGTGATGGGACGTTTTCGGATGTGGCCGAAAAGCTCGGCGTAGCGTTGACGGGTTGGCACACCGGCGCAACTTTTGGCGATTATGATAAAGACGGGCGGCTCGACCTTTTTGTTCCGGCTTATCTCGAATTTGATCTGGCCGCGCTCCCCCCGAGTCCTCTGGACGTGGACAACGGAACCTCGGTCGGACGTAATTTTTGTCAATTTCGCGGCCAACCCGTGATGTGCGGACCGCGCGGATTAAAAGGTGCCAAAGACAGCCTCTTCAGACAAAAGGAGGACGGCACTTTTGAAGCAATCGGCGATAAGGTCGGAGTCACCGACGAATTAAAAGGCTATGGTTTTTCTTCTGTTTTTGTTGATGTTGATGACGATCAGGACTTAGATCTGCTGGTCGTCAATGACTCAACCCCAAAGCAGTTGTATCTCAATAAAGGCGATGGCACATTCGAAGAAGTCGGTTATCCGTCGGGCATTGCCCTTAACGAAAACGGACGCGAACAAGCCGGGATGGGACTGGCCGTCGGCGATTACGACAATGACGGCCAG
Organism: Acidobacteriota bacterium; assembly: GCA_031413075.1. Classification (GTDB taxonomy): domain Bacteria; phylum Acidobacteriota; class Blastocatellia; order Pyrinomonadales; family Pyrinomonadaceae; genus JAIBCC01. Next base: position 5,970 of record JANOEF010000826.1, read on the forward strand.
GTAGATTTTCACATCACTAATTTTTCCGATGATTCGAATACACTCTATCGCAATGACGGCGATACAAATTTTACCGACATTACTTTTCAGGCAGGTTTAGGCGAACCGACCATTCCATTTTTGGGTTGGGGAACGAGTTTTATTGATTATGACAATGACGGCTGGAAAGACGTGATGGTGGTCAATGGTCACGTTTATCCGACGGTTGATAATTTTCAATGGGGGACGAGTTTTGCGCAACAGATTCTGCTTTTTCAAAACCGAAAATCAGCCAACAAACAAAACCGATTTGAACGCGTTCCGGCCGCTCCGAAATCGGGTTTAGCTGAATCCTTTGTCGGACGCGGATTGGCCATCGGCGATCTGGACGGCGATGGGAAACTGGATGCAATCGTCAATTCAATAGATTCTGCGCCCGCGATTTTGAAAAACGTGAGCGGTTCAACCGCGCATTGGCTCTCGCTCAAACTAATCGGCGACACGGCGCAAAAAACTCCAAAAGACGCGATTGGTTCGTGCGTCTTTGTGACAACCGGTACTCTGCGCCAACGCTTTGATGTCATCAGCGGAGCGGGTTACGCTTCTCAAAATGACCAGACCATTCACATCGGACTAGGTACCTCAACCAAAATTGATAAACTCGAAATCGTTTGGGCAAACGGCAAAACAGAGGTAGTGCCGATTGATAAAATTGACACGCATCTAGTTGTCAAACAAGGGGTTGGCGTAACGAAATGAAAAAAGGCGAGTCTATGGCTCGCCTTTTTTGCGTTTTACGCATTTGTATTGGCGTAATACACTTCCTCATATGGTTGCAGAACTACCCAACCTTGACCTTGAAAAGCAAGTTGAAAAGACTCGCCGCTTCCCCGTCCAAAAAATGTTTTGAGCGAAATATCGGTTTTAATGGTCGGTTGCAACGAGCTTGACCAGGCAATTGTTGCGTTCGGGTCGGTATAGACCGGATACTGCGGATGAACTGCCAGCGTAATCGGGTCAAAATGTGTGGTAATCGCAATCGCGCCGGTTCCGCTCAGTTGAAGATTAAACAGTCCGCCGGCTGCCATGCCCGCCATTCGGCGCATCATTTTGATATCCCACTGAATCGTATCCTGAAAGGCTAAAACATTGTTTCCATTAACGAAAAGCGTTTCATTCTCCAGATAAAGAACGCGAACCTTTTTACCGCTGTCGGCAAAATAAACCCGTCCTTGTCCTTCGGCTTTCATCATCGGATTTGATTCGCCGGTCACGGCTTTTTTGAACAGTTTGCCCAGACCGCCCTCCATCACTCCTTCGCGTTCAAATTTGACGTTGCCCAGATAACCTATCATCGAGCCGAGTTTGGCCCACACCCGCCCATTTAGATTGACCTCAAGCAGATACGGATTTTCGAGTTCAAAAGGCTCCCGGAGGTCTTCGCGCTGGGCGGTCTCCTGCAAAAAACTGTTGATTGAATATTTGCTCATTTTTTTTCTCCTTGTTTATTTTCAAAGTCCAAAACTAAGATACCGCATCCACCAGAATATTCAAAAGTTCCGCCTCTTCGTCCGCAAAGACGGTGCGTAGATCAAGCAAAATTTTATCTTCCAAAATCCGGGTGATAACCGGCGGGCGGGCCAGGCGTAAGGAATGTTCAAGCCGGCTGACCGACATTTTTTCGTGTTTCAAGGCGAGCAATGTAGTAAGGGGCTGCACCGCCGGGGCCGAGCCTCCACCAACCACCGAATTCCCTTCTGTCACCTCAAAACGCAGGTTTTTATTTTCGCCCAGCCTTTCGCGTAATTTTTGGGCAAAATTCCAGGTCCGCTGTTTGATTTCGGTCTTGGTCATCGAAAGCATTTTGAGAACCGGAATTTCGTCGAGAACAGTTTCGTGCCGAAAGGCTTCCAGGGTGGCTTCCAGAGCGGCGTAGATCAATTTATCCACCCGTAAGGCGCGGTAGAGCGGATGTCGGCGCAAAGTCTCAATGACATCACGCCGTCCAACGATTAAACCCGACTGCACCCCACCCAAAAGTTTATCGCCGCTAAATGTCACGACATCCGCCCCGGCGACGATTGATCGGCTGATGATCGGTTCATCACTGAGACCATATTTGCTCAAATCAAGCATCGCGCCCGAACCCGCATCTTCGTAGAGTAAAACATTGTTCCGGTGCGCGACCTCGGCCAGTTCGGCTACGGTCGGCGTCGCCGTAAATCCAACTATGCGATAATTTGAAGGATGCACTTTGAGAATCAAACGAGTCCGGTCGGTCATGGCCCGTTCATAATCAGACGCCCGGGTCCGATTGGTGGTGCCAACCTCGACCAAATCCGCACCCGATTGAATCATCACGTCGGGAACGCGAAAATCTCCGCCGATTTCGACCATCTCGCCCCGCGAAATGATGCCTTCGCCGCCGCTGGCCAAAACGGTTAAAACCAGGACGCAGGCGGCCGCGCAATTATTGACGATTAACGCACTTTCGGCGCCGGTCAATTCTGCCAGCAAATGTTCGGCTCGGGCCCCGCGCTTGCCGCGTTTGCCCGTTTCAACACTGTATTCGAGGGTGCAGTAACGCGAAGTTTGTTCAAAAACGGCTTTCCGGGCAGTTTCCGAAAGCGGGGCGCGTCCGAGATTGGTATGAATGATAACGCCGGTCGCATTGATCACCCGTTGCAAACTCGTGTTTTGCTCAATGCGCCAGGTTTTAGCGAGCCGCTTTTCAGCTTCGATCAACAAATCCTCGCGAGAGTGATCAATCTGTTGATGGTTTGAGATTTTTTCCTGCATTTCCTGACGCAGAGAATCGGTCACGGCTCGGGCCAAAACAGTCAAATGCTTGGCACTTGTTTCGGTCACTAATCGTTGTGAGGTTTCGGTCCGTAAAAGCGAATCAACCGATGGCAAAAGTCTTAAAATTTCAAGCTGTTGGTTTGTTTCCTGATTGTTCATAATTTTGTTGGTGTTAGGTCAGATTAGCTAACCACGGATTGCAGTCGTCTAATTACTTTAAATTTAATTGTAATTAAAAACTCAAAAATAAGGAATCTCTTCGGCTTTAGAAATGTCTTTTTAATAGAGGAGACTTCTCTCCACCAGGATAAACGAAATGGCAAATCTCTACAACGACTTTAAGAAAGGTGACATCAAACAAGAAAAAGTAATCGAACTTGACCAAACCATTACCCGGCTCGAAGAAGATATTCGCAAGCTCAAAGTTGATTTTGGCATCTATTTTAACGGCGGCACGAGACGTGCTCCGCACGAAGCCCGGGGACGGATTGAGGCCGTCATCAAAAGGTTAGCCGACGACAGAAACCTCAATTATGCTCAACGCTACCAATTAAATTCGATTTTGGCCGGTTATAATTCTTACCGTGAACTGTGGCGCAGAATGCTCAAAAAGAAAGGTGAAGAGATAGTTTAATTCAACCTCGTTCCAAATTAAGCGCCAATTAACAATGGGCAATGGACAATGGACAATGGATAATAAAGTAAATCCCAAAACCTATCCTTGCTCAATTATTTGAAGGCTTTTTTTATTTTCAAAATGTCGCCAAACTTTTGCTGACGTGCTTATCAACCTCGAAAATCAGCCAATCAAAATCGCAATCAAGCTGGAATCTTTCTAAAAAATCCGAAATAAACGATAAATCTGCAAAGGTTCTGCTTGAACAGGCTCTTTTCAAGCAGATTTTCTTTGTTTTGAAACCGAAAAACGGTTGTCCTTGACCTGCATCCCGCCTTAAATCATACTCACTTGTCTGCTTTCCCTAAAAACCAAAGGAGAAATGTATGAAAATATTTGAGATGCAATTTTTATTCAAACTTGGAGCAGGATTTTTACTTTTTGCTGCTCTCTTTCTTCAACCAACAATTGTTGCCAGTCAAACGATGACGATCGAAGAATATGAGCCGAAATCAACCTTAGTCGTTCCCGAAACAATCATCAAAAAGTCTAAATATCCGTTTATTGATGTGCATAGTCATCAACCATTAAATCCGAACCCAGAAGTTTTAGCCAAAATAGTGGCCGAGATGGATGCCCTGAATATGTCCACGATGATTAATTTAAGCGGTAGTAACGGGGACAAATTAACGGAAGCTGTCAAAAACTACAAAGGCAAATATCCGAATCGTTTCATCACTTTTGCCAATCTTGATTTTAAGGATATTGATGAACCCAGTTACGGCGAACGAGCCGCCAAACAATTAGAGCAAGATGTCAAAAACGGTGCCCAAGGGTTGAAATTCTTCAAAAATTGGGGGTTGACCGTGACCGATAAGAACGGCAAACGCATTCCGACAGACGACCCGCGCCTTGATCCTGTTTTTGAAAAATGCGCCGAACTCGGGATTCCCGTCCTAATTCATACCGGCGAACCGCGTTCGTTTTTTGATCCGCCGGACCGATTTAACGAGCGTTGGCTAGAACTCAAACAATTTCCCGACCGGGCCCGCCCCGCTGATAAATATCCATCGTGGGAAACTGTGATGGGCGAACAGCATAATCTGTTTGCCAAACATCCCAAAACTAAGTTCATCGCGGCCCATCTCGGTTGGCTCGCCGGTGACCTCGCCAGCCTCGGAAAACTATTGGATAGATTACCAAATGTGTCCACCGAAGTTGCCGCCGTGGTAGCCGAACTTGGGCGGCAACCTCGTTTTGCCCGAGAGTGGTTTATCAAATATCAAGACCGGGTCTTGTTTGGCAAAGACACCTGGGCCCCCGAGGAGTATTACACTTATTTCCGAATTTTTGAGAGTTCGGACGAATATTTTGATTACTTCCGCAAACGTCACGCCTTTTGGAAAATGTATGGGCTAAATTTACCGGATCAGGTTCTCAAAAAACTTTATTATCAAAATGCTTTGAAAATTATTCCGGGTATCAATAAAAAATTGTTTCCCAAGTAAGACGGTTGATAGTTAATAACCGGAGTATTTAGTTTACGGAAAAAAGAAAGTGAATCAATAGTTTTGTCATTCTATTGATTCACTTTTCCTTTTTTTAGGTCAGTTTAGACTCTGGTTACATTTTCGGCTTGTGGTCCTTTTGGTCCGTTCGTCACTTCAAATTCGACATCCTGTCCTTGCGTCAGCGTTTTATAGCCGTCGCCCTGGATGGCGCTGTAATGCACGAAAATATCCTGCTCGCCGGGTTGTTCAATAAATCCGTAACCCTTTGCATTGTTAAACCATTTGACCTTACCGTTAATTTTTGACATTTTTTTTGTAATTCCTCCTACAAACTTCAGTGAATTTCAGTAAAACGCTTAAATACTTGAAGCGTCCAAGTTAAAAATTTTTTGAACAGATATTTCTCAACCGAAAAAAAACTGACCAAAAAAACAAAAATCCACACCGAATGAAGCCTTCAACGGACTTCATCTGACGCAGACTGACAGAAATGTAATAAAACTCATTTCCAAGGAAAATTGAAAACTTAAATTACAAGATTTCAGGGGTTTTAATGTGTTTGTTTTTGTATAGAACGTCCGAAAATTTAGCTGAAAAAGAGTCGTCTGTCAAGGGGTTTTTGTAAAATTTTGTAAATTTGTTTTATAAACATAACAAAATGTCTGAAAATTGATAAAATTAAGATAAATTGATTGGTTATAAAAACAAAAAGCCGGCAAAACTGGTAGCGATTATTATCAAAACCGAAAGCAAAAATCTGAGAGTGAACTCACGGCTACCCTGCAAATAACAATAAAAAGATTTAGCCAACAGGTTGGTCGCGTTAACCAGAATAAAAGTAAACAGTGCGAAGCCGAAAGTAATCGAATTTCCCGCCATTCCCGCCAGATTGATCAAAATCGCATCTATCCCTGCAAATGAGGCGATGATGGAGCTCAGGACAAACCCGGCCTTTCCGAAAAGTATTAAGCAGAGATTAGTCATAATCTTGATGACTGAGAGCAAAAGGGCGAATTGAAGGGCCGGAATGATCGAAAATATCTTTTTGTCAGTTTTATCTATTTCCCCATTTATCCCGTCCTCGTCATTTTCCGACACTGAATCGTCAGTATTAACTTTCCGTCGCAAAAAATAAAAACTGAGAAAACCGGAACTGACGATCATAATGATCAGAGTTGGCAAGATTGCCAGCAGCCAACTGCGATTAATCGGACCAACTAAGAGAAATATTTGGAAAAAACTGGCTTGATTTGCCAGCACGGCCGCCCCGACTAAATAGTTACTGTTCGGTGTTTTTTTGCTTTTTTGGGCCAGGGATTGGGTAGTTAAGGTCGAAGAAACAAAGCCGCCAATAAAACTCGTAAAGGTAAATCCGCGTTCTGTTCCGACAAATTTGCTGAGGACATACCCCAAAACATCAATTCCGGTAATCAGAACTACAATAAACCAAAGTTTTTGCGGATTCAGAAGTTCAAGTGAGTCAAACCGGGTCACATCAATATTCATCCCTTCCAACAATGATCTGACCATCGGAACATCCGCCAGAGTATATGTGGTATTGGTTAGAAACGGCAAGATAACTAATCCGAGAATTGCAAAACTGATAAAGGATTCGATCTCGCCGCGACTCACTCTGGAGAGAAGTTTTCTTGAAAAACTCTTAAGCGAGAGAATGACGATGATGACAACGGCGATAGCCACAATCAGTTGGAGAGGAATGATGTCTGTTCCGGCACAAATACCGATCAAAAACGTCAGGATAAACGAAACTTCGGTCGTAAACCCGAACTCGTTCGATTTTGACGATGCCATAAAATAATGCGAACAAACCAAAATAATAAATCCGGCGGTCAGGAGAATAAACACCAGAGGCAAATCATTGACATAGAAAATCGCTGCCAGACATCCCAGTAATCCCACCAGGGAGAACGTCCGAATACCGGAATCTGCGGTTTCATCGGAATCTGAACTCCGGGCGCTTTGGCGTTCCAAGCCGATGGCCGCGCCCAAAAGCAGCGATATTAATAATTTTACGCCAACGGTTTCCACAATGATTATTCTCCTTTTTTCTAAGTTCGACTTTGCTTTTCCAATCCTATCCTAAGACATTTTTGGGCGGTGTATAAAGTCGAATTTTATTCAATTTAAGACGCCGAATCCGGTCATTTTTGATTGGAAAACTGATTCTATTCAATTGAAATAGAACCCCGGTTATAACGCGAAACGACCTTCGGATCAGGAATTGCATTGTGAGCTTTTGAAATACTTATCATGGCAAGGATGATGCCAGTCTGAACAAATAGCACGTTACATCCGTTTTACGTCTATCTTACGACAATATTACAATTATCTTAAAGTTTTTTAATAAAATATCTGCCACCTTTTATGAGACGTTTCAAAAATGGAGGATTTTACCCACTCTTTTGCAAATCGGCACGAGTTAACCCACCTCCAGCCCCTGATCGTAATGAACCTACTTAAACGACGTTTAGAGTTATCGCCGAGCTAACTTCTCTAATATGGCGTAACCAAAATACTCAATAACCTAAAATTTGCTTTTTTAGACAGACTTTTATCAACATTTTGAGTACTATGTGGTTGTTATGAGTGAATATAGCAAAAATGCACCCCTTTCTTACAATAAATACTTAAAAGTCGAGCAAATCATCCAATTGCAGGAAACCCTGTCGGAACCGACCAGCCATGATGAATTGCTTTTTATCGTCATTCATCAGACCTATGAACTTTGGTTCAAACAAATTTTGCACGAAATTGATGCCACTCTTGGTTGGCTCAATCAAGGTCGAATTTTTCGGGCTAATCATTCGCTGAGAGTCGTTTTAGAAATTGAAAAAATTTTAGTCTCGCAAATTCACATTTTAGAGACAATGGCTCCGATCGGGTTTCTTGAATTCCGGGACAGGCTCAATCCGGCCAGCGGTTTTCAATCAATGCAATTTCGCGAACTCGAATTTGCTTCGGGTGCGAAAGACGAAAGCATTTTGAAGTTTTTTGAGTTTGATAAATTCGCACACGAACGTTTGCAAGCGAGATTTGATGCTCCGAGTCTGGCTGATACTTTTTGGCAATTGTTGGAACGCAACGGCTTTGATGTATCCGGCCAGGAGACGCGGGTTGAAACAATCGTCGAAATTTTAACCCATCCCGAGAAATATGCTGAAATTTATCTGTTACAGGATTTATTGATCGAACACGACAAAAGTATTTCGTTGTGGCGTTATCATCACGTTTTGATGGTCGAAAGAATGCTCGGGATGAAACGCGGAACGGGCGGTTCGGATGGCGTCGGGTATCTGAAAACAACTTTGTCGAAAAAATTCTTTCCCGAAATTGTCGAAGCGAGGACTCATCTTAAAGTGAAAAATTGACAGTTGAAAATGATAATTTAAAGAAAGGATATCCCCTCATTAGCTAAAAAAACAAATTGATCAGCTTTGGGATCGGGTTATTATTCATTTTGAATTTCGCATTTTTAACTTTGCCTTAGTGCTTATTTTGACTCATTGCCCAACCTGTCAATACTTCTGACAATGATTTTCTCGATCTTTCGATCCGCTGAAAGTGCGATTGATTTTTCGCCTGCGGTCAAAATTGAATAACTCCAGCCGGTTTTGTCTTTGACATAAACGACAAATCGAAAAGCTTTTGGTTGACCTTTTTCAACCCATTTTACGCGAACAAGTTTTTCATCTCTCTTAATTTCAACTTTGGGGGACACAGGCTTTACCGATCTAATCCAGGGCGAGGTCGGAGTGACTGCTTCGCGCAAATAAGATTTTTCGCGCAAAGCGGACTGAATCGAGTCAAAATCGCTCCGAATAGACTTAAAGCTAAACTGAATATTTCCGCCGGTCGGTTGAATTGCGCGGGTGGTGGCAATTTGATTGATGATTTCCTGGGCACTGAAATTTTCAGTTTTGCTCGGGATTTTATAAGTTCCGATACCGGCCCAAATATGCCGCTTTTTAATATTTTTGTCTGTCCAGGATTTGAGTAAAAGCGGAAATTCGCGGTTTTTACGATCGCTTTTCCAATATAGCTGCGGGACAAAATAATCAACCGTTCCCTCGCGGAGCCATTTTTCAGCATCGGCGTAGAGATTTTTATAATTTTCCTCCGCCACGCCAAAAGGTGAAATTCCATACATCATTTGAGGTTTAATTTTTTTGCTCTCGCGTCCAACCGCCTTGATAAATTTATTGACATTTTCCCGTCGCCAGTCGTCACGAGCTAATTTCCCCTTCGCCTGTTGATACTTTTCCCAATTCGAATCGTCCGGAAACTCGATTTTGTTACCTTTTTCATCCTTTTCAGCGTATGGATAAAAATAATCGTCAAAATGAATTCCATCAATATCGTAGCGTTTAACAACATCTAAGACGACACCTAGCGAATATTTCTGAACCTCCCGGTCGCTCGGGTCGAGCCACATAAATTTTCCGTATTTTCTGACTAGATCCGGACGGCGTCGGGTAATGTGATTATCCGAAACGGTTTTTGCCGCCGGATGATAGGCCCGATACGGGTTAAACCAGGCATGAACCAAAATTCCGCGTTTATGTCCCTCTTCGACGATAAATTTTAGCGGGTCAAACGGCTGGGATTTACCCATTTCGCCGGTTAAGAATTCTGACCAGGGCTCAATGCTTGATTCATACATCGCATCGCACATCGGACGAACCTGAAAAATAACGGCATTCAATTTCAACGCTTTAGCTAATTCTAAATCTTTAATTATTTCAGCTTTTTGTTCGTCAATCGAAAGATTTTTCTTAGTCGGAAAATCAATATTATCAACCGTTGCAATCCAAACTGCGCGGAATTCTCGTTCTATTTTGGGAAGAATTTCCGCCCTAACCGAAACGGACGATAGAATTAAAATCAGGACGATAAAAATTTTCATAAGTTTCCCCTTTGGTAGATGCTAAAAATGCAATAAACCAAGTATAATCCATTTGCGTCAACAAACCCGAACTGGAGAATCTTATGCTTCGTTTTATACTAATTTCATCCTTATTAGTGCTTTCCTTTTTTGCCGTAAATGCACAAAAAAAAGAAGATTGCCTAACTAAAGTGACATTTTTGCACGTCAACGATGTTTATAGTTTTATGCCGGTTGACGGTGGTGAGCGGGGCGGATTGGCTCGACTTTTAACCCTCAAAAAGAAAGTGTTGGCCGAAAATCCGAATACGATTTTTACGCTCGGCGGCGATACGATTTCGCCTTCGGTCGAATCGCGCACTTATCGCGGCGCACAGATGATTGATGCCTGGAACGCGGTCGGGATTGATTACTCCGTTTTCGGTAATCATGAGTTTGATGTCAAAACCGATGTCCTGCTGCAACGAATGAAAGAATCAAAATTTCAATGGCTCGGCGCAAATGTTTTTGATACTAAAACCAAGAAAATTTTTGCCGATACGCCGCCATTTGTGATTCGTGAAATCGGCGGCGTGAAGGTTGGAATTATCGGTTTTTTACTTCCCGAAACTAAGCAAACTTCTTCGATGGAGGAACATTTAGAGGTGCAGGATTTTTGCCAAACCGCGAAAAAATATGTGCCGCAAATGCGAAAAAAAGGCGCGAAAACGATTGTCGGGCTAACCCATCTTTCGATGGAACAGGACAAAAAACTGGCTCAATGCGCCGATTTTGATCTGATTTTGGGCGGACACGAACACACGCTTTTGCAATCAAGTTCCAACGGCACCCCAATTTTCAAGATGACGGCTGATGCCCGCGAACTTGGGCGTTTTGATCTTTTTATCAATCAAAGGACGGGACGGCTCGAACAGATGGATTGGCAGATTATTCCCGTCACTAACAAAATTGAGGATGCACCTGAGTTTGCGGGGGTGGTGGACAAATACAAAGACCTTTTGCAAAAACTCGCGGAGCCGATTGGAATGACCGGGGTCGAGCTTGATGCGACCTCGTTCTCGAGCCGGAACAAAGAAACGAATGTCGGAAACTTTATCGCCGATTCTTATCGAAACGTCACCAATTCCGACATCGGATTTGTCAACGGCGGTTCAATTCGGGCAGATTTAACCTATAATCCGGGCATCCTCACCAAACGTGATGTGCTTTCGATTCTGCCGTTTAACAATCCCATTGTGAAAATTGAGATTACCGGAAAGACTCTGCGCGAGGTCTTGGAACACGGTGTCGCCCGCAGTGCCGAGGACAGCGAGCCCGGACGTTTTCCGCAAGTTTCGGGCATTGTGTTCACCTATGATATTTCCAAACCGGCAGGAAACCGTGTCAGCGAAATAAAAATCGGCGGCCAACCGCTAAACGAAGGCAAAATTTATACTTTAGCAACTTCGGATTTTTTAGTCACACGCGGCGGTGACGGTTACACGATGTTTAAGGATGCAAAAATTTTGCTCAAAGCCGAAGAAGCCCAAAAAGATTCGGAAGTCCTCGAACGGTCAATTCGTCAATCGCCAAACTCGACTATTTCGCCGCAGGTTGAAGGCAGAATGAAGAAAATTGGACAAAAGCCGAGCGAATCAAATGCTGATTGTAAATAGAAGAAATTACGAATTACCAATTACGAATTACGAATTACGAATTACGAATTACGAATTACGAATTACGAATTACGAATTACGAATTACGAATTACCAATTACCAATTAACAATTACCATTTACCAATTACCAATTACCAATTACCAATTATGAGTTACGAATTATGAGTTACGGATTATGAGTTATGAATTACGACAATTTCGTAATTCGTAATTGATAATTCGTAATTGGTAGGGCTATCATTTCAATATGGTTAAAAAAGG
>JANOEF010000827.1:0-6944 GCA_031413075.1 Acidobacteriota bacterium
CAGTAATATCCTTTCGCTACAATGTAATTGGTAATAAAGACCCTAAACCACAAGAATTAGCATTTCATAATGTTTCAAAAAAACTGTTTACTGAGACTATTACCAATAGTTCTCAAGTAGCACAAGAATTAAAAGGTATTTACATAGATGACGAAATATTTGAAAATCAATTTTCTACAAAACAATTAAATACTAAAAGTAGAAAGAAATTAGCGCGTTATATTCTTTATTCTTTGGAGAATCAACTTGTTCAAAATAATCCTGAAAGAAATTTCGAGGATGATTCAGCAACAATCGAACACATATTGCCTGAAAACCCACCAATTGAATGGGAAACTTCGTTTCCTGTGGATGAACAAGAAAATTATATCTACAGATTGGGAAATCTAACTCTACTTGAATCATCTAAAAATAATGATTGTGGAACAAAATTATTTGAAGAAAAACAAGAGATTTATCACAAAAGTCAATATCAAATGACAAAACAAATAGATTATCCAGAATGGACTGCATCACAAGTTAGATCAAGACAAGAATCTTTAGCAAAAACTGCAAAGACTGTTTGGAAAATCAATCAAATTGCAAATTAGCTAAATTGTCATACCTACATTGCTTATTGGGAGAGAGAGACTCTTTTCTAAATTGACGTTTTTGATTGTGTGAGGTTTCGGATTTGTTCTTTTAGGGGATTGATTGAAAATCCGCTTTTTCGATTAAACTTGATTTGTTTGCTTTTACGAGCCAAATCTTTTTAAGCTAACGGCTTACCAAAAATATGAAAAAATTCTTTGCTTTCCTAATTCTTTTAACCACTTTCGCTTTCGCATCCTTCGCCCAAACCGACGAATTCGATGTCATCATCAAAAACGGCACAATCTACGACGGCGGCGGCGGAAAACCTTTTAAGGCTGATGTCGGAATCAAAGGCGACAAGGTCACAAAAGTCGGAAATTTGAGCAAAGCAAAGGCGAAGCAAACCATTGATGCCAGCGGATTAGCCGTCGCGCCGGGGTTTATCAATATGCTTTCGTGGTCGGTCGAATCAATCATTGCCGACCCGCGCTCGATGGGCGATCTTAAACAAGGCGTGACCACCCAAATCTTCGGCGAAGGTGAATCAATGGGACCGCTCAATGACCGGATGAAGAAACAGGCAACCGATTTTCAGGGCGATTTCAAATACAAAATCGAGTGGACAACTCTGGCTGAATACCTCCAATTCCTCGAAAAACGCGGCGTTTCGCAAAACGTGGCATCGTTTATCGGCGCAACCACCATCCGCCAATACGTCGTTGGCGAAGAGGATAAACAACCGACGCCCGAACAAATGGAGCAGATGCGTGATCTCGTCCGCCGCGAAATGGAAGCAGGCGCGTTGGGCATCGGCTCATCGCTGATTTATGCTCCCGCTTTTTATGCCAAAACCGAAGAATTGATCGAAATGTGCAAAGTCGCCGCTAAATATCGCGGCAAATATATTTCGCATCTGCGGAGCGAAGGAAATCAGTTTGAAGCAGCCGTCGAAGAACTTCTCCGCATCTCCCGCGAAGCCAAAATTCCCGCCGAAATTTATCATCTGAAAGCCGCCGGAAAAGATAATTGGGCAAAGATGGACAAAGTTTTGGCAATGGTCGAAGACGCCCGCAAAAAAGGAATGAAAATCACCGCCGATATGTATTTGTATCCCGCCGGAGCAACCGGATTAGACGCTTCGATTCCGCCCTGGGCGTTGAGCGGCGGCTACGAGGAACTTTTCAAACGTCTGCAAAATCCCGAAATTCGCCGGAAAATTTTGGAGGAAATGCGGACTCCTTCCGACAAATGGGAAAATCTCCGGTTGTCCGCAGGCTCGCCCGACAGAGTTCTTTTTTCCGGCTTTCGCAACGATAAACTCAAACCGTTAATCGGCAAAACTCTCGGCGAAGTTGCCAAATTGCGCGGCACTGACCTCGAAAATACGGTTCTTGATTTAATGTTCGAGGACAAATCCCGGGTGGACACAATCTATTTTTTAATGGATGAAGAAAATATCAAAAAGCAAATCAAATATCCGTGGGTTTCCTTCGGCTCAGACGCGGCTTCCCAGGCCCCCGAAGGTTTATTTTTGAAAGCCAATCCGCATCCCCGCTCTTACGGAAATTTTGCCCGACTTTTGGGAAAATATGTTCGGGAAGAAAGAGTAATTTCCCTGCCTGAAGCAATTCGACGTTTGACGAGTCTGCCCGCTACGAATCTCGAATTAACCGGACGCGGCTTTTTGAAAAAAGGATATTTTGCCGATGTCGTCATTTTTGATCCAAAGACGATTGCCGACCAAGCCACTTTTGAAAAACCGCATCAATATGCAGTTGGAGTCCGTGATGTATTCGTCAACGGCGTGCAGATGTTGAAAAACGGCGAACAGACGGGCATTTTTTCGGGACGGGCACTCTGGGGTCTCGGAAAAATTAAGTAGAATGCGGTTTTACCCTGAGTCGTCCAAATTCGGTTAATAAAGGTCTTAACTTTTTAACTGCTTCATCGTGAGAGATGCCGTTGGAGGCTAAAACGCCGTTGTAATTTTGGACATCCGAAACTGTGTAATCAATTTGTCGGCCGAACAAATCAGTTAAATTTCCACCCGCTTCTTTGATAATTATTTCAGGAGCCGCAGAATCCCAAAACTTGGTGCGTGGACTGAGATGAATGTAAATTTCGGCGGACTGTCGGGCGAGCAAAGCGATTTTTAATCCGACTGAACCGTGTGGAAGTTCGTCTTTGAAGCCGAAATATTCAACCAATTGTCCCATCCGCGAACTGCGATGTGAACGGCTGACGGCCAGCGTCATTTCGCTAAAATTTGTTTTAGCGGAAACTTGCAATTTTATCGGCTCGCTTCTGTTTTCCACTATAAACGCTCCGTTCCCTTTGACCGCAAAATATAAACTGTCGGTAGTTGGCTGAAAAACTACGCCAAGGATGATTTCGCCGTTTTCCATCAAACCGATTTGAACGGCAAAATCACCCGCTTTTTCAACAAAGCCTTGCGTTCCGTCAATCGGGTCAATCATCCAAACTCTTTGTTTAGTTAATCTTGCATCAATCGCGTCATGCTCTTCTTCGGACAAAATTCCATCGTGCGGAAATACTTGGCTTAATCCTTGGACGATAATTTTACTCGCCAATTTATCGGCTTTGGTGACGGGTTCGGTGTGATTATCTTTGGTTGTTTTTTGCTCGACTGTAAAATCGGTTTGGTAAATTTCCAAAATTGCATCACCCGCTTTTCGAGCCAGGGCGATGGCGGTTTCAAGTTCTTTTTTTAACATCAATTAAAATGTAACAGAAAGAAACTGTGAAAGAAAAATTGCTATCGATCATTTTCAATTTTCAACTTTCCATTTTACAATTTTCTTTATGGCAGAAAGTTTAGCATTTTCAAAAACAACGGACAGAAAAACTATTTATGCGGAAATAACCCCGCAAATTGAGGCATTGGTTTTGGGTGAAACCGATTTGGTCGCAAATTTGGCAAATATTTGCGCTGTTTTGAAAGAAGCATTTGGATTCTTTTGGGTCGGTTTTTATCTCAAAAAAGAAAATCAACTGATTCTGAGCGCATTTCAGGGGCCGATTGCCTGCACCAGGATTGATTTTGATAAAGGAGTTTGTGGTCACGCCTACACGACTAAACAAACTGTCATTGTCCCGGATGTAGAGGAATTTCCCGGACATATTGCCTGTGCTTCGGCGTCAAAATCTGAGATAGTTCTGCCGATTTTTGATAAAAACGCTGGAGTTTTTGCAGTTTTGGACGTTGATAGCAATAAATTGGATGATTTCAGTCAAATAGATGCGGACGGATTACAACCTATTATTTCTATCATTGAAAAACTTATCCGGTAGTGGTGCAGCCGAGTTCGCTTTACCCAATACCTTATATCCAGGATGATTTTTAACCTCGATTTTAAAATTTCGTCGTTTTCAATCCATAATTTTATTGCCAACTTGAGACTATCGAATAAAACGAATTTTTTTCTTACTTGAGTCCGATGAAATCTGCGAAATACCGATTAACGTCGGCAAAAGGTTGATTTTGTCGGGCAAATCAGAAAGAATAAACTCAACCTATGACACATTTTGCAACTTCTGCCAGCACCACAAATTTTAAGAATCGTTTTTCAAATGCGGCTAACGGGTATTTCCGTGACGCACAGGGATTAAGCGTCGCTTCGATCGGGATTGGAACTTATTTGGGTAATTGGGATGCCCAGACTGACGAAAATTACGTAAACTCAATTGTCAAATATGTTGAATCTGGCGGAAATGTGATTGATACCGCCGCCAATTACCGTTTTCAACGAAGCGAAAGAAATATCGGTCGGGCTTTACAACTTTTAGCTGAAAGAGGTTTTTCTCGGGATGAATTGTTGATATGTACTAAAGGCGGTTTTTTACCATTTGATAATGAGCCGCCCAAAAATGTTCAAAAATATTTCGAGGAAAATTTTGTCAAAACAGGGATCGCCGGCTTTGATGATTTAGTCGGCGGGAGCCATTGTATGACTCCGAATTATTTGCAATCACAAATTGACCAGTCCCTTAAAAATATGAATTTGGAAACGCTCGATGTTTTTTATATTCATAACCCTGAATCTCAGCTGGGGGCGATTTCTAAACTTGAGTTTGAATTACGATTAGCTGCCGCCTTTGAGCGACTTGAACAAAATCGTGCCCAAGGAAAAATCCAATATTACGGTGTCGCCACCTGGAACGGATTCAGATTGCAGCCAAGCGAGCGAAATTATCACTCGCTTGAAAAAATGTGGACTATTGCCGAAAAAGTCAGCGGAGATAATCACGGTTTTCGCTTTATTCAACTGCCATTTAATCTTGCTATGCCCGAAGCATTTCTCCTGCAAAATCAGCAGTTTAACGGTGAAGTTTTTTCAACCATCGAAATCGCTCAAAACTTTGGAATTTCAGTTATGATCAGCGGTTCGATGATGCAAGGGAAACTTTCATCGGGACTGCCCTCAAATATTCGGGTAAATTTAGGCAGTCTGGAAACCGATGCGATGACCAGTTTACAATTTGTTCGTTCAACCCCGTCAGTGACGACAGCCCTGGTTGGAATGAGCAAACCGGCCCATGTCGAGGAAAATATGCAGTTGGCTCAAATTCCGGTGGCAACCATGGAGCAATATGAACGACTTTTTTCGTAAGATTCAATCAGCAGGCAGGCAAAGGTTTTGCCACAAATTGAAAATTAAGAAAAGCTGGCAAATAGCTGAGTAACTTTAGTTTGAGGGTTTTATTTATTATCCATTGTCCATTGTAAATTGTGCATTGGTGTTTAGTTGACCAGGTCTCTTTGAGAAAAGACCCACTTTATTTTTTCCTTTCCTTTCTTATTTTGATAGTTCACGATATAGCCAAGCTTTTGCCATTGCCCATTCCCGCGCCGTCGTTGCTCGTGAAATTTGCAAGACTTCTGCCGTTTCTTCCAAACTTAAACCGCTGAAATATCTGAGTTCAACGACCTGTGTTTGCCGTTTATCAATCTTTTCGAGTCTGGTTAATGCTTCATCAAGGGCGATCAGATCAATGTTTTTTTCGCTTGAAGCAATCATCAAGTTTTCTTCGAGCGGAATCTTCTCATTCTCACCACCTCGTTTTTGACGATGCTTTGTCCGGGCGTAATCAATCAGAATCTGACGCATAGCATTAGCGGCAATGGCAAAAAAATGGGTCCGACTCTCCAGGTTAACTGCTTTCTGATCAATTAATTTCAGATACGCTTCATTGATCAACGCACTCGTTTGAAGCGTATGACCAGTGCGCTCCTGCCGCAAATACCTGGCTGCCTGCCGGTGAAGCTCATCATATACATAGGGCATCAATTTATTGAGTGCTTCCTTGCTGCCTCTACTCCATTCATTCAGGATGAGAGTAATTTCATTTTTCTGGGTTTCAACCTCATTCATCGTTCAAATTATATTATAAAACATCGGAAAGCAAAATATTCTTCCGCCCCCGAAAAAAAATAATTTGAGACGGTTTTCTTTCGATTGTCGCCCTACATATTGAGGGCAAAAAAATATTCGGTTTGATTGCTCTAAATTATAAACAGCGAGGAAAAGAATATGTCGAAACACACAATTGAAATCAGTGATGAAGATAATAAATCGTTCAAGATCATTTTATCAATCGGATACTCGGGTAATTCTATCGGGAGTTGGCGTTCCCTTGATAAAGGTTTTATTAAATTTAATGGCGGCAGGGTTCGATATTTAACTTCTGAGGGAACACAAACAACCAATCATGTCATGTTATTTGAGGATCCTCAGAGTGAATTTTCTGGTTTAAGACTCAATGACTATTCTGATTGGCTAGGTGTTAATGACCAGGGAATGGGTTACTTATGGCAAACATGGGCGATTGGGTTAAAGCCTTCCCGCATTTCTTGGATTCTGGTGGATTAAAGGAAAGCAGTAAAATATAACCATCAATTCCAGAATCTCACACTTTTTTTGCCTTAAAACCAGTGGCTTATCTAATTCTACTTTGTTAGATTGAAATTTTATTTGGCCAGTTGAATCAATTCAGTGGTTGAGACACTTGCTGACGCGCGTGTTTCTGCCTTTTTTGCCATCAACTTGGCAGAGACGCGACTGTTAAGGAGCAGGCTGCGGACAATCATTTCTAATCTTACAAAGTAGAACTAACTGCTTCAGTTTTTGCAACACCTGCAAAACAAGTAATTTAGTTTTCAAAATCTGTTAAAAATTGGATAAAGTCGAGATTATACCCTTGACCCTTGAAAACTATGCAATAAAGAGTCCAACGCGGCTTCAGTTGATTGAAGGGTTAAAACCGCCACCAACTGATGGTCTTTGAAAATTAAATCCGACAATAAATGCCATATTCGTCATTTATATAAGGTGGAGGTGGTTTTTATGCCA
>JANOEF010000828.1:0-7760 GCA_031413075.1 Acidobacteriota bacterium
TCAGCAAAAGTTTTGCGACATATTACAAATCAAGAAAAGTTTGCAAATAGTTGAGTAATCTTGGTTTTTGGATTTTCTTCATTGTCCATTGTTAATTGTTAATTGTGCATTGGTGCTTACTAAAGCGACATTTTTATGCAAAAACGCTAAAAGTTTTTTTTGATGATTTCAAAAATTATAAAACCGGATGAAAGTTGTGACTTTTAAGAGCAAAACTTGTTTATTTAACGATATTTCGGCGGGTTGAACATTGATAAAACGGCGGAAATTTTGGGCGTTTCAAACGCCACGATCAGAAATGATTGAATCTAAATTTGCCGTGTAAAATTACCTTGTGCACGGTAATAATCATAAATGAGCAAGATTTTTGTAGGCGAAATGTCTTATCATACAGCTTACATTTTGGACAAGTAACTGCTTTTATATCAATAAATTAACGACAGGGATAGATTCCATTATAAAGAATTACGCCTTTATCGTCTTTATTGAACATCATTTGAAAATCTGACCTGAAACTGTCGCGATAAGAAACCACCATCAAAGTTCCTGAACCTTTCGGACCCGACATCGAAACTTGAAAATTTACGTCACGCTTGGTGCCTGAAATTTCAATACTAGGCAAAACAAAATAACTTTCGGTCATTGGCTCGCCTAAGAGTTCGATGGCTTGTTTGTTTTTTCGAATCTCCGTCATCGCACAACCGAATTCTTCGATGGATTTTGTGCCGAAAAACACTCCACCGAAGACAAAAACCATGATTGCAATGGTTGGAACAGTGGTCATAAACACAATAATTCCGATAATCCAACACCCCTTTCGGGAGCGTTTTTGCATTCCGATCGGTTGTCGGCCGAGTGGTTCTAACATGATTTTTTTCCTCCTAAACTATTTTCGTTGCCAAACAAGGCTTTTTACTTGCCTTGTCCGCAAGTTTTCGAGCAGTTATATTTTGATTTTTTGATGGCTTAATCACATCCGTCAGGCAAGCGGAATCAGCCGCAATTTTGATAACCACCAAATTTGATTTATTGCCGGGTTTGGTCGGATGGTCAGGCTCGCTGATCTCAAAGCGGACAATCAAGGCCATCGGTTTAATGCTTTTCCCTTCTCGAATAACGCGCCACTCGGCTTTTTCACCTAAACTGGAAAAGGCTGAGGAAACATTTGTCCATAATTCAAGCTCTGACTTTTTGCCGTTTGGGGAAATGACATTTAAGGTCATCCGCGCATCTTCGTCTAAAACTTCGAGTTTGTAATCTGCAATTCCCACGCACTCGCCTCGATACCATAAGTCGCCCTTTTCTTTACTTTCGATGGTTTTGCAGGTTTTTTCAGCCAAATCGGTATAAACACTTTCGCTTTTTTTTGTCTGCGAATAAACTACCGTTAAGAAAAATATCGGTAATAAAAATGTCCGGATTATTTGTTTCATAGGTTTCATAGCTTTAATTTGAATTTTCAACGTCCTCAATTTTTCGGCCTTGTTCCGTCGTTAGTGATGGGCAGGTGTTTTGGCAGTTCGGTTTTCAGAAACAGAAGATTCCGAACCGCAGGAAAGCAGAAAAAATAACAGCCAAACAATTATTAGTGCCTTCTTTCAAACTCCGCATTCGACTTCCAAAATTTTGTTTAATTTGTTTGGGGTGATTTCATAGAGATGACTCGAATTTCCCTCGTAGTAATAAACATCGAGCCAAACTTCCATTTTGCCGTCACCGTTGAGGTCGGCAATCAAATCAATTTCCCAGGTCAACGGGGGCGGATAATCGCCGCGTTTGGTAAAAAACTCGCCGTCAATCAAAATAGTCCGGGACTTTCCGTTGATGATTTTTCTGAGTAAGGCAAACGAATAATCGCCTCCGGCTTGCACTTCGTAGATTCCGCGCCGGTAATTGGTGCCGGTCATCAAAACCTCTTCCGTCCCGTCTCCGTCAAGGTCAATCTGAAAAATTTGGGTAATTTTGATTTTCGGTTTGGCGATTCGTTTGGTTTTCAAAAGGTCCGAGACAATTTTTTGATACGTTTTATTGAACACGGGAATTGTCTTTGGAGTACGCGGAAACGGATTCCAATGGATATTTGCACCAATGGCGATTGAACTAATGTCCGGAATGACTTCTATAATTCGCGTATCAACACAAAAATCATCCGCGTCGTTGCCCTTTTTTCCGTGAATGATATTTTTTTGCAGTCCTTTTGGGCTAATTAAAAACAAATCAACCTCATTTTTCATCAATGGAATCGTCTGTTTGGCCGTCAGCCATTTACCATTTTGCACCCCGCCAAGCAAAATATTGTCCGTCACAATTGGCACAACCGATGTTTGGCCGTTGCCGATGATATTGAGTAATAAGAAAGTAAGAAGTGTAAAAATCTGTTTCATAGTTTTCCCTCCATTTTGTTTTTTGCGCCGGAACTTCCTAATACTGTTCCCGGCATTTGGCTCACAAACCCAACTCTCAGATAAATTATTACCGTATTGAAGAGAGCGCAAAAAACCAAACCGCCGATAAAAAGCAAATCAAGCAACTTATTTGGCTGATAGTCTTTCAAGGGCGGTGAAATCGAACTCAAAATTGAGAACAGCACACCACTCAACGGAAGCGTCAGCAAAAAAGCATAAATGAAAGATATTCCCGCGGTGCCGTGAGGACCGTCATCTGTAAAGACAACTCCGTAAAGAAAATAGCCCGTAATTGTTAAATACAAGACGGCAATCCTTGCCCCGAATTTCGATTTTGGGAGATTGAATTTCATAATGATTCTTCTCGACTTTTATCTTGGCTCGGGCTGAGGAACTTTCTTACCATTTGATTGGCAAACCCGACTACCAAATAAATAACTGTGGTATTAAAGATAATAGCGCAAATAGCGATGCCGAATGCCAAATATCCGTTTGGAATAGAATCTGACATTGCCAGCCAACTTAGCGGAAGAGTGAGGATCAATATCATGGAAAAAAATATCAGTGGAGCCGGGTTATGAAGATTACCATCAGAGGTCATCAAAATTAACCCAAACAACAAACCTAAAAGCAAAAGATACAAAATAGCAAATGTTGCCCCTAATTTGGATTTTGGTAGATATTTCATTAGTTTTCTCCTCAACTTTTATTTCGCCGCTGACTGAGCCGACCGAAGTATTCTGCAATCTTTCGGCTCACCCATCCAACCACAAAATAAATGACAGTTGCGTTAATAAAGGCGCAAATCAACACGCCGCCAAGCATAATAAATCCATTGAATTGATTTGCGAGGGGCAAAACATCAACTATCCAAACGACAACCCAACTCAGCGGACTTGCGAGAAAAATTAATAAAAGAATCGCCATCGCCCCTTCGCCGTGAAGCCCGCCACCTCCGAAAATGCTGACATACAGCAAGAAAAAAACGGGCACCAAATAAACGACCGCAAACACTGCTCCCAATTTAGATTTTGATAAATTTCTCATAGTTTTTTTTACCTCAAATCTTCCGTCTAATTATTTTTGACTCGCTCATTTGCCGCTTTTGATTTGGTAAAGCCTTGAATTGTCTTTTTGTTTTTGATTGCCGAATTGACGAATTTTACGAGAGTCTTAACATTGTCGTTCGCGTCCAAAAGAACGGTGTAGCGATAACCCTTTTCCTCCCGTTGGATATTTTCCGGCGCACAACTCGAACCGCACGAACTTTTTGTGTAATATCCCGTGATTTTTTCGCGGGAACAGTTGATTCTTCTTTGAGAGATTGAATTGTCTCATCCCAGGACGCTTTATCAACCCGATGTTGTTGGGCAAACGCCGTTGAACTTCCGATAAAAATAAATAATAAAACGGTTAATTTTTTTATCATTTTCTCCTGTTTTTCAAACACCTTCGGGCATCCTTAAAGGCGACATCCCTTTTGCACCCAAAACGCTCCCAATAAAAAGCAAAATCTTGTATTCTTCGATAGTTGTCGGTTCAACCACAACATAATTCGAGACATCTCCGTGCGGTCCGCAACATTTCGCACCGTTAATGACCGTTGAGTTATGCGTGATTATCGTAACTTTAGTGCGGTCATTGCCGGCGTCGGTTAAATGGAGTTGAAATTCGGCACGATACTCCAACGGTTTGCCGCCGCCGAAATAAATCGGAGACGGTCCGATTAAATCGTAAGGGTATAGATAGAGGTCGTTGTTATTTTCGGAATTAGCAAATATTTCCCGTGAAACGGTCGGGTCTTCTTTGCTTTCAACCGAAAAAAGACAACTCTTTATTTCATTAAGAGAAGCACAAAGTTTGTCCTTCAAATCAAAATCCTCAAAAGCCGCGAGGAGTTTTTTCTTCACCTCAGAAACGGGCACGGCAAACTCATAATCGGTTGGATTCTTTTGGCTGAACGGCTTAGTTTCGATAAGATGAATGTCTCTATCACAGGCTAAGACTGTCAACAAAATAACTAACAACAACATTTTGGCGATTTTCATAATTTCTCCTTACTTTCACCTAAACAAATTTTGCTCCGATAATGACGACCTCATTCGTGCCGGGCATAAACTTGATATTGACGATTTTTCCGGGTTGATACGAAGGCAGATGAATGACCGAAACAGTTTGGCGAACTTCGGCTCGGAAAGGCGGTTGAGCGGGTGGATGAACTTCTAAGGTAAAACTAACTAAAGGATCGGTATTAATCCGCGTTCCCGTGTCTGCCAGAGCGAGAATTTTCGCTTCTGCAATCTGACCTTGAGCAATTACATTATTTTTAGACCGCATACTTGAAAACAATGGAATTAGCATCGAACCCGTTATTAAAAGCGCACCGATGATTGGTATCAAAACCATCGCGCCAATGCCAAAAATCGGGATTAGTGGATTTGAATTCCATAACTTATCGAATTCATTACCCAGTAAAAATTTTGCTCCAAAGCCAACGAACGGCAGAATGAGGGTTGAGCCGATAGTTAATAAAAGACCACTAAAAAACATAAAATTGTTTCTTTTCATCGTCTGGTTTTCTCCTTTTCGAGTGTATCTTCTTCGAGCAACAACAAGATTCTCCTTTCACTATTCGGCTGTTCGGGGTCAACCCAAACGTCAATCGTTGAACCGATTTGCACTCGTGGCGCGTGAATTGCCGGAATATCCTCGGTCGTTTCCGTTTGATAGATTGGAAAATTTGGAACTGAAACCTCCAAAAGTAATTTGGCGCGGGGAAAAGAACCTCTGCTTGTATATCGAGTTTTATCTTCAATCTTTAAAATCTTTGCCTTGCCGCGTTTTCCGTTTGCCAAAAAATCGTCTTTATCTATTTGTTCTTCGAAGGCAAAGTAAAGAAGTATGGAAAACGGAATCGCCACAGCTAGAAAGATTCCGCCAACTATCACGACTACTAATAAAATTATTCTCTTATTTGTCATAAATCTCATTAACCAAACATCTCGTTTGGAGCTTTCCTAATCTTGGTCTGAATGACTCGGTAAAGTCTTTTAGTTTGCGTTTATTTATTGTTAGGAATCTGTTAGTTTTCTGCTAAAATGCGACAATGGATGGCAAAATCTATCAATTTGAAGATTATTTGCTGGATGTCTCCGAACAGCGTCTGCAAAAAAATGGGACGGATATTTCTCTCCCGCCGAAAGTTTTCGAGGTGCTGACAGCGTTGATCAAAAGACACGGACAATTAGTTACTTATCAAGAGTTGATGGAAGAAGTCTGGCCTGACACTTTTGTTGAAGAAACAAATTTGCGCTATTCAATCCACTCTTTGAGAAAAGTTTTTTCCGAATGTATCGAAACCGTCCCGAAACGGGGCTATCGTTTTAAGGCGACGGTTGAGTCTTTTACCAAAGAAGAATTCATCAAAATCCATACAAGCAGTTTCAAAAAAGATGATTTGCTGAAGTCTGTCGAAAAGCCTTCCACCAAAGATAAACTTACTTTCAAAAACTATCCGCTAATTGCGGTTACGGCGTGTTTAATGGCAGGAGTAGGATTGATGGCATATTATTTTTGGCAAAATGGAAAAAAAGTTGTTCACGACGCAAAACATCTCAAAACCGTAGCTGTTTTGCCCTTTTCGGTGATTGGTGAAAAACCTGAAAAAAATATCGAAATTCAAAAAGGTTTAGCCGATTCATTAATTTTTAATCTCAGTAAAATTCGGGCTTTGAAAGTGACCACGACCAATGAAGTTCAAAGCTATTTCGGAAAAGATTTTGACGCGCAGAAGGTTGGGCAAAATCTCAAAGTGGATGAGATTGTCAGCGGAACTTATCGGATTGAAGAAAATCTGGTGCGAATAAATTTTCAACTTTTACAAGTTTCGGATGGCGCAGCCATGGTGACTAACAGTTTTACAGTGACAGAGCAAAACCAGGTTGAAATAGAAAACTCGATTGCCTTGCAGATTGCCCGTCAAATTGATCTGAGAACTGTCCGTTTGAAAGATGAAGCCAAAATAAAAGATTTGGATTTGAGCGAAGAGACCAAAAAGAATTATCTGACAGCCAAAAGAATACCACGTGAAAATGAGTTTAACCGTTGGCAGGAATCAACTGATCTAATGAAAAAAGTGATGGATGAAAATCCGAATTGGGCTTTGGGATACGTAGGATATGCTGAATCTTTGGTTTTCACCCACGGCAATTCGCTTGGTTGTCAGGAGGCTCCCAGGATAGCCCGCCGAGCGATTGAGCTTGACCCGGCAGTTGCCGAAGCCTATTTAGTTTTGGGATTTTGTCATCAATTTAAGTGGGAATGGAAAGAGGCGGAACAAAATTATCGAAAGGCAATTGAGCTTGATTCTACGCTTGATAGAGCATACATCGAATATGGAATGATGTTGGATTATCAGCGGCGTTTTGCCGAAGCAGAAATGAATCTCAAAAAAGCCCTCGAACTTGAACCGTTCGTCCCGTTTTACTACGCGACGCTTTGTGAACATTATTATTTCGATAGCAAATATGCCGAAGCCTTAAAAAATTGCTACCAATCCTTGAAAATTATCCCCGACTATTCGCAAGCCAGCAAAAATATTCAATGGATTTATGTTCAACAAAAGCGTTTTGATGAGGTTGAAAAACTGCTTTTCAGAAATCTTTCCAAAGAAGAAAAACTAAAAAACCCCGAAGCAAAAGCTCTGGTCGAAGGCGATATTCAAAAGTTTTGGGAAATAAATGTGCAATCCCGTCTGAGCCATCCCGAAAAAAAATATAGTCCCGTAGCGATTGCTACTTTCTACGCAAAACTCGAAGACAGAGATAAAACTTTGGAATATTTGGAAAAAGCGGCCGAAAAACCGGAAGACCTCCTTCATCGGGCAAATGCCAATCCAATCTTTAATTTTGTCAGAACGGAACGTCGTTTTATTGAATTGATGAAAAAAGTAAATCTTTACCCGTCACAAAATTGAACTTTTGCCGGCCTCATCCAAAAACTTACCTTGCCACATTTTTTGTCCGCCGATGGAAAGTAAGCACCAATGCACAATTTACAATGGACAATGGACAATGAAGAAAACCCAAAAACCAAAGTGACTCAACTATTTGCAAACTTTTCTTGATTTTCAACAGGTCGTCAAACTTTTGCTGACCTGCTTAAGCCGCGTCAGTAAAGGTTTCGGTAAAATGTTCGGTTTCCTGCCTATCACTTGAATTTTCCATCTTAGTTTTTTTGAATAAACTTCCGGTTCGGTGCTGCGAGGACTGCAAAGTTAAAATCAGATGGCCAACACAACACATGCAGATGGGCACCACCGCTACCAAAGCTAGGAGCGCCCACGCCGTATGGACC
>JANOEF010000829.1:0-15570 GCA_031413075.1 Acidobacteriota bacterium
CGGAGACACCAACCAAATTGCTCAAAAGATAGGCGATTCAGTCCCAATTAAAGCCGAAATAGCCCCGTTTCTAGTCAAACAAAAACGATTTGATGATGCGTTCACGTTTTGGAATTCGATTCCTGAAAATGACAAAAAAGGCCAATACAAGAAAAACGGCGAAGCCCTCGTCAACTCGTTCTTAGAGTCTAAAAACTACCGTCACGCGCTCACTATTCAAAATCAAATCGCGTCGCCCGAGGCAGAAAAATTCAGTATCGGAACCCTAAATAATGGCGGATTTGAAAAAGAAGTAAAAAATAACAATAATTTTTTTGATTGGAAAATCGGGGATGGATCAGGTCTTGATCCGAGTCAAAAGCGCGAAGGCCAACGAGGTTTAATCGTGATCTATAACTCGCCAACCGGACAAGAAACGCGGACGGTACAGCAAACTGTGGCAGTTGAAAGCGGAAAATCTTATAAGTTTGAGTCATTTTACCGCGCCGATCTGAAGGCCATTTCAACCGTCCGTTGGGAAATTGTAGATGCGGCCGACAACAAAGTTTTAGCTTCGAGCGAACCAGTCCAAAATACGAATGAGTGGTTGCCCTTGACCATTGATCTGACCACTGCGGCAACAACCGAGGCCATCACCATCCGACTGGCCAAGGTGCCCTGCAAACAGGCTATTTGTCCGATTTCGGGAAAAGTTTGGTTTGATGAATTGAGTTTGAAATAATAAGATGAAAGGTACCCAAGAAATCGAAACTACCAATTCAACCGAATGGTATGATGCCACGCTGGATAATGAAAAACCAACCCGTTTGAGTGGTCTGATTTTCGTGCTGCTGGCAGTCATGATGATTTTTGCGACTGCCGCCTATGGTGCAGTTGATACCTGGTCGTTAGGAATTCTCTCGTGTCTGGCTGGTTTAGTGGTAGTTTTTTGGATGGCTGATGCGTTCGTTTCAAAAGTCTTTCGCTTCAGTCCTAATCTGCTCCAAATACCGGTCTTAGGGCTGATTTTGATCGGAATTGTGCAAATCATCCCGTTAGGAAATATCTCGCTCGAGCCCGATTTGCTTTCGATTACGCCAGTTAAAACGCTTTCGATTGACCCGAATCTAACCCGCTTGGCCATCGTCCAACTTTTGATTTACTTTGTCTTTTTTGCGGCCGGGTTAGCTTATATAAACACTCAAAAACGACTTCGTAAAATGGTCTTTATAATTATTATATTTGGGTCAATTTGGTCATTTTTCGGTATTATCCAATGGTTGTCGCAAATTGGCTCGATTGATCTGACTATTTATGGATTGCGACCCGTCACCAGTAACTTACCTTTTGCCTCGTTTGTTAATAAACACCATTTCGCGGGTTTTATGGAGATGACGATTGGACTGACACTCAGTTTACTCTACGGCGAATCAACTAAAAAAGATAATAAACTGCTCTTGGTAATTGCGGTTGTTTTGATGGGAAGCGGGTTGGTTTTGACCGGCTCTCGCGGCGGTTTAGTGAGTTTGTTGGGCGTGATCGGGTTTGTCACCTTTTTTAGTCTGAGCCAGAAAAAATCTAAAAGTTCAGATCATGAGACCCAACCTGTTTATCGGCAAAAAAAATTAATCTTGATTGGGGCCAGTATTACTTTAGTTCTGGTTTTATTCACCTCGGTAATTTTTCTGGGTGGCGAGAGTAGCTTGATGCGCGGAACGGGTTTGAACAATCCAGACGAAATCAGCAATGGCAGATTTCACTTCTGGCAGATGTCGCTGCAAATCATCAAAGATCATCCGATCATCGGAACCGGACTTGATACGTTTGGCGTGGCTTTTACCCGATACGATACCTGGAACGGCAAGATACGGGTTGAACAGGCGCACAATGAATATTTACATATTTTATCGGATGCCGGCGTTTTGGGGTTTGCCTGTTTCGTGTTTTTTATGATTCTGTTGTTCAAAAATGGTTTGAGAAACGCCAGTCTAAGCAGTGACCGTTATCGTCGCGCGGTGGCCATCGGAGCCATCGGGGGATGTGTAGGAATTATAATTCATAGTTTCTTTGACTTTCCGCTGAGAACTCCTTCGAACTTGTATTTTTTCCTGATGTTAGCCGTTCTGGCAACCAACACTATCATTTATCCAAAACTTTACCGTCATCATGCTCACGAGAATCAGAGATGAGAGCGGTAAAATAAAGCCGCATTATCCAGGAAACTTCCTGCTTCGGATTAAACTCGATCTTCAATAGTTTCCCCCCTAAGACGACCTCTTTGTCCGGATATAAAGCGGTATCAACTTTTTCCGGTAATTGGATATATTCAAACGCGTGAATCGCGGTAAATTCCCGGTTGGTGGCCGTCACCCGCCAGGTTCGATAATATTGTTTCATCGCACAAATATAATTCAACGCCTTTTTACAATCAGCTAAAACCTTTCGACCCGGCATCAAAAACTTCTGTCCGATCAAACTGACTGAGAGCGTCTTGAGCTGGTCAAAAGTCATTTTTGATTGCGAGACCTTACCCGCCAGCGAAAATAAATAAAAATAACGTATTTGCGCCAACTCCCGCTTTTCATTATCGGTTTTGAATTTTTTTAAGAATGATGAGGAAAGTAAAACAGTCTGGTCCCAATCTTCGGCGGCAAAACTTTTGACCAACTCATTCCATTCGGTTTCAGATATTTCGGCAGGAGGCAAAGGGATTGCAGCAGGAACTTTGGGTTTGGTTTTAACGGGAGTCTTTCCGGACTGGCAAAAACTCCCGACGTTTAATAAAAGCAAAATAGTGAAAAAGGTAAAAAGTGAAATTGAGAGCCGATTAGTTAAGAAAGCTGGTTTTTCAGAAAAACTTCTCATAAAACTTCGAGGCATAAGTAGAGCAAATTTTAAATTTTTAAAAAACAGCTAAAAGTCTCCGAAGGAAACCAACACTGGCTATCGCCGCGTAGCGAGAATCGCTACGTTAATGGCAAAAAGGCAACCCCTTCTCTGAAGGAGACGAACATAAATATTTGATTGTTGGTCACTTACAGCGACCAAATCTTTTTTCCTAACCAACGTAGGGTTTGCACCCTACGCTATAATGTTCGTCCCCTTTGGGGACAAAAATCAAAACTTAAACAGACTCTAACACCTTGTCACTTTTTCACTTTTTCACTGTCAGGGTTTTTTAGGTTCGGTCAATTCCTTCAGTGCGGCGGACGCTTCGGCAAAGGCTTTTTCGTCAGCTTTTCCATATTTGAGAGCAGTTTGAAAAATTTGGACGGCGACATTTGTTTCGTCGTAAAAAGCGAAAATTCTGCCGAGTGCAACGTAGCACAACTGTTTCAGTGCCGGGTCAGTCTCTTCGGTGGACGAATTAAGCGCGTTGATGTAATGAAGTTTAGCTAAATCAAGCCGTGTGTTGCGTAATTTTTCGTCAAAAGTTCCAACTGCCGAAAGACTGGCCGTGCGGCCGAGCGTGTAATAAATCGCTGATTCACCCGGGAATTCGTCAAGTAATTTGTTTAAGCGCGTGTCGGCTTCGACAAAATCTTTGGCCTGAATAACTTTGTCCACTTCTTCTAATTTGACTTTCAGGACTTTTGATCTTTCAAACGCCGCCTGAAACGCCGCCTGATTCTTCACCGCCATGACGGCCAGTTGTTTTTTGCGTTCTTCACGCGCGACCAAGGCACGTTTTCGCGCTTCGGTGGCTTGGGCCAACCGGTCTTGTTCTTTTACCGGATTGAGCGTTAAGAGCATATCGCGGAACGAACTTGTAATATCAAAACCTGAATCTTCGAGCCCTTTCAATTGATCGGCAAAGTAAAAGGCTAAAACCGCGCCTCTTTCGTAGGCTTCTGAAAGGACCAACGCCGTTTCATCGGCCAAGACCTGTTTATCGGCATTGAGCTTGGCGGAAACCGCTTTTTTAGCTTCAACATCTTTGGCTAAATCTATTTTTTGCCGAGCCGTCAGAGTCGCAAACATAACTCTTTGAAACTCAATTTCTTTGGCATCTACGGCCGCTACCAGCGAACGCGAAACCGTTAAAAAGATGTCGGGCGAAACCTCAGCACCTGCTTTAGTGCGCGCTTCCAACAGACCCTTAATGCCTTCTCGGAGCGGTGAAATATCTTTGCCGTTTTTCAAAATCAATGGATCCACCACAAATTGCAGATAAGCCCGACGGGCCTCGGAGTTGCGTAAGTTTGTGTTCGGCGGAACAATGGCGTAATAATCATCGCCGATATTCCGAAAATTGACATTTCCGGCCGCCGCCAACAGATCCGGAACCAAGAAAAATCTCCGTTCACGTTCTACGGTTCGATAGGCCTTTACTTTTTTCTTTGAATTTTTTGGGTCAGGCACCTGAGTTTCGATTCGTTCAATCGAAAGCAAAATTGGTTTTGTATGCAGATAGTCAAGCAAATTTCCGACCATTTGCGAGGCGGAAAAACGCATTTTATCGCCTTCGGTTTGATACAGTTTTAAATATTCCGGTAACTTCGTCTCAAATCCGCTTTTGCGGTAAAATTCGCGCACTAACGGAGCAAAATCAAGCACTTCTAACAAATCATCCGGGAGATCGGTGGTCCGGACTGGCTCGTTTAATTCGGGTGCCGGGCTGAGGGCATAAGCCAATGAAACAAACGGGGCTGAAAGCTGCGCGGGCGTGGTCTCTTTGGAATGCCGTGATTTGTAACGATCCACAAAATCTTTGAGTTTGGTTCGCAAACTTTCATCCGCACCTTTCAAATCTTCGCGCAATCGGAGCCGAAACTCCTGCCCGTTTTTGCTCAGCGGCGTTTCCAGTCCAGCAAATTCAAGCGCCGCCATAACGGTCATCAAACGTTTGTCCGGCTCAATTTGAACCCCGTAATCACTCAACTCAAAAGGTTTAGACGCACTTTGCGAAAATCCGGAGCAGACCAAAATTGATAGTAGAACTAAAAATAAAACTTTTTTCATGACGATTGTTTAATTTGGAAAAGCAAACTAGTTTTAGCTTCTATTCTTTCCAAATTCCAGCTTTAAAAATTTTCAGGCCAAAAAAGAGTTACAAAATTAAACTTTCTCACCTTTTCACTTTCGAGAGCAGAATGCACTTAACCTATAAAGAACAAGGGGGAGTTAAATTTGAATCCTCTTTATATTTTTTTGCGCTTTTGCTATCGAATAAAGATGCTTTTTGTTGTTTCAGAGATGCCTCGCTTAAAAACGAAAATCCAAGTCTTTCATTTCTTGCCGAAAGACTTGGAGCATAGATTTCAGATAAAAACCGGAATCGGCTAGTTATAGCCGCTCAAGGCATCACCTTCGTTTTCAAACACATCGAAAACAGTTAAGAGTTTGGTGATGGCCAGCAAATCTTGAATTTTTTGGGTCAGATTCAAAAGTTTAAGTTGTCCACCTTCTTTGTTTACCGCTGTAAAACTGGAAACCAATTCACCGATACCGCTCGAATCAACATATCCCACCCCGCCCAAATTGAGAAGGATTTTCTTTTTGCCTTCGCCCA
This sequence comes from Acidobacteriota bacterium, assembly GCA_031413075.1. GTDB lineage: Bacteria > Acidobacteriota > Blastocatellia > Pyrinomonadales > Pyrinomonadaceae > JAIBCC01. Next base: position 5,492 of record JANOEF010000829.1, read on the forward strand.
GCAGACGACGAATAGTTGTCCGCAGCGCCACGCTACCTTCACCAATTGTTACTTTGCCGTCCATATCGAGAATTGTGATATCTCCCGCTTGACGTTCAGAAATATTAAGTTCAGCCATTTTTTTCTCCTCTTGTAAAATAAATAGTTAGTTTGATTGCAGATTTTAGACGAAAACCTTAAAAAGTGGAAATGTCGAAACACAAAAGTTTAAAAGTTTAAAAGTGAAAGAGTGAAAAAGTGAAAAAGTAGGATAGTTTTGTACGTAATTGGTTCTCAATTTTTATGGTAGAAAAGTCTTAAAGTTTGAAAACATAAGTTAATTTAACAAATTATTAAACTTTTTCACTTTTCCACTTTTCCACTTTTCACTTTATCTACCGAAGTTTGCACATTTTCACGATCATCCCGCCTGTTTCGTGGTTAAACCACTCAACTTCTTCCATAAATGTCCGCATAAATAATACTCCGCGTCCATTAGCTTTCAAAAGATTTTCAGGATTAGTCGGGTCGGGAATATCTTCTACTGCAAAGCCTTTGCCAAAGTCCCTGACCGTTATTTCTAACCCTTTTGAAAGATTACTAAAAGAAATCTCAACTTGTTTTGTTTCATCAAGTTTGTTGCCGTGTTTGACCGCGTTAGCCACGGCTTCGCGGACTGCCATATCAATCGCAAACAGGCTTTCATCGCCAAAACCGTTATCTCGGGCAAATTCTGCCGCCTCTAAAGCAGCTTTTTCAACCGATTCGACCTGACTTGGTAAATTTAATTCTTTTTTCTCCACAATTTTTGCTGGTGTTTGAACCTCGTTCAAACTGCGCGGTTATTTTATTTGAAACGCTAATATGTGTAAGTTAGCGGTTTAGGGGCTTTGGTGTCAAGACAAATTGTTAGATTTCATCGTAAAATATTTTCAATGAAAGTTAAATCGGCAAATTATTTGCAGGGAGAGGTCGCTCTCCCCGGCGACAAATCAATTTCGCATCGGGCGGGACTGTTTTCGGCTCTGGCCACCGGAACTTCTAAAATTACGAATTTTGCGACTAGCGCAGATTGCGCTTCGACTCTCGACTGTCTCAAAAAACTCGGGGTCAAAATCCGGCATGAAGGCACTACCGTCTATTTGCAAGGCGTTGGTAAACTTGGATTTAGCACCCCATTTGAAGATTTGGATTGCGGTAACAGCGGCTCCACTATGCGGATGCTGGCCGGTATTTTGGCCGGTCAGAATTTTTCTTCACGTCTAATTGGTGACGAATCTCTTTCGCTGCGTCCGATGAAACGAATTATTGAGCCTTTGGTGCTGATGAAGGCTGAGATAGCAGCAAATGAAAATCGCGCCCCATTGAACATCACTGGACGAAATCCGTTACAGGCGATCGAATACGAATCAAAAGTGGCCAGCGCGCAAGTTAAATCCTGCGTTCTCCTGGCAGGGCTTTTTGCGGAGGGAAAAACTAAAGTTATTAATCCTCCGGCCGCCACCCCGATTCCAACCTCGCGAAACCATACTGAATTGATGTTAAATTACTTAGGTGTAGATTTAATTGAAAAATTCATCGAAACTGCCCGGGGCTTTGTTCACGAAATCACGATTGATGGTGATGCCCAACTAACTGCCCGGGATTTAAATGTTCCATCGGATATCTCTGCGGCCGCTTTTTTTCTGGTGGCGGCGGCGTGTCTGCCGCAGTCCGATATTATTTTGAAAAATGTCGGTCTCAATCCGAGCCGGCGCGGAATCGTGGAGGTTCTGCAAAGCCTCGGCGCCAAGATTGAAGTTTTAGACGAACAAACAATTTGCAATGAAATTGTCGGAGATTTACGGGTGCGCGGCCAGAATTTTTTAGTTTCAACCCTCGCATCAAATATTATCAAAGGCGATGTCATCTCAAATATTATTGATGAAATTCCGATTTTAGCGGTTTTCGGCACCCAGCTCGAACATGGGCTGGAAATTCGTGAAGCCGCAGAGCTCCGGGTCAAAGAATCCGACAGGATCAAAACAGTGGTCGAAAATTTACGGCGAATGGGCGCCCGGGTCGAAGAATTTGCCGACGGTTTGCGGGTGGAAAGATCAGAGTTAAAAGGAGCGGTCGTGGATTCCTTCGGTGACCATCGAATTGCCATGGCGTTTACCGTCGCCGGATTGTTTGCCACCGGAGAAACTGAAATAGTCGGGGCACAATGGGCCAGCGTTTCGTTCCCGGCATTTTTTCAAACCCTGGCCGAAATCAGCAAATGAAGGACAAAAAGCGCATCATCTTAACCGGATTTATGGGCGTTGGCAAATCAACGGTGGCTCGGTGTCTGGCCTATCTGCTGAAAACCTCGAAAATTGACCTGGATCATTATGTCGAAGAAAGTGAAGGATTAAAGATCACTGAATTAATTGAAGCCAAGGGAATTGATTATTTTCGTCAAATTGAAACCGAAAGTTTACGGGAGATCTTAAAGCTGAACGAATTACAAATCATCTCGCTCGGCGGCGGCGCCTGGATTTCCGAAACCAATCGAAATCTGATAAAAAGTTGTCATTGCACGACGATCTGGCTCGAATCAAATTTTGAGCATTGCTGGCGAAATATTACCTTTTCAAAAACAGTCCGCCCGTTAGCTAAAGACAAAGCAGTGGTCAAAAAACTTTTCGATGAGCGGCAAAAATTTTACTGTTTAGCAGACTGGCATCTGGTTGTAAAACCAGAGTTTACGTCTTTTGACTTAGCCAAGATTATCATTGACGAAATTTTGTGATAAGATTTAATTAAATTTTTTGCAGAAAAGTTTATTTTAGGATTGACAAAAAAATCATATCCGTTTAACTTTCTCAAGAATTTTCAATGAAATTGTCTCGGAGAAAGTTTTGCTTAGTAGTTAAACCATGCTAGTAAAAAAGGTTTCTGCTGATCGAAATAGTCGTCGAGATTTGAAATTCACATTTAGATTAATTAGATTTCTGGAGGAAAGAATGAAAACGATTTTAGTATTTTTATGTTTAGCGATGGCATTTACCTTAGTCGCCTGTGGTGGCAAAAGTGATGCAGACTTGAAAACAGCTGTCGAAGCTAAATTGAAAGCCGACAATGTAGCCGGTCTGACAGTTGATGTCAAAGACGGTGTGGCGACCCTCAAAGGCGAAGTTGCTGACCAGGCCGCGATGGACAAAGTCAAAGCCATGAAAGTTGATGGCGTCAAAGAAGTCAAAATGACTGATGTTAAAGTTAAACCAACTCCGGTCCCCCAAATGGCTTCGGGCAATGATTCTGAAGTTAAAACAAAAATTGAAGAAAATTGGAAGAAAGCCGGATGTACCGGAGCGAATGTCGTCGTCAAAGATGGAACCGCTACCGGAACCGGAACAGTTCCTAAAGGAAAACTCGCTTCATGTGTAGCTGCTGCCCAAGAAGCCAAACCAGGCAAATTTGATAACAAAATTGCCGAAGCGAAATAAGAAAGGAGAAAAAGAATTATGTCTCTAATTGAAAAATATCAATCAGTAATTGATTTAGCCAGTACTTTGGGGGTGAGCGTTTCGACCACTGAAGGAGAAGGCGTTTTACATATCGAAGGCGCCGCCGGAACGGCCGAAGCCAAACAAGCTTTGTGGGATGAATACGGCAGAATTGACCCCGATTACCGTTCAGGTGATTTGGTCTTAAATATTTCCGCTCCCGAAGCTGCCGCTAACACCTACACCGTTCAATCAGGCGACAACCTGAGCAAAATCGGTAAACAATATGGCGTTAGTTGGAATGCAATTTTTGAAGCCAACCGCGACAAATTAAGTGACCCTGATAAAATTAAACCAGGACAAGAATTGACCATTCCAACCGCTTAGTTTGGTTAAATTCATTTTGAAAGCACTTTGATTTGTTAAATAATCAAAGTGCTTTTTCCATTCTTTAAATGCTGAAAAAACACCCCGTTTACAAATATCTTTTGGCTCTCGCAGATTTTCTGTTGTTACTGGTCGCTTTTGCTTTAGCTGTTCGGGTGCGTTTTTACGAATTTCCTCTTTCAGAACTCCTCGACAAACCCTTTCTTTTAACTCAAACCGTTTTTATTATCATTTATTCATTGCTGTGGATTGTTATTTTTCAACATTTTCACCTTTATAAAATCAATATTTTTCTGACCGTCAGCGACCAAATTCTGGCCATCATCAAGTCTTTGATTTACGGACTGGTTGGCATGATCGTTATTTCGTTTTTTATCAAGGGGCTGGATTGGACGGACTCTCGCGCCGTGATGTTTTACTTTTTTGGATTCAGTTTTGTTTCTATTTCACTTTTTCGCACTGTCATCTTCAAAAAACTATTTGTGTTGGCCGCTAAAAAGAAAATATTTCAGCGCAAAGTATTGATTATCGGAACTGACAAGACGGCAAAAATGGTGGCGGTACAATTAGAATTGGATGACAGTCACGGCTTTCAGGTAGTTGGCTTTGTTGACGATAAAGTTCCCAAAGACACCCGGATTTTTGAAGATTTAGTGGTGGTCGGTAAAACAAATCGCTTAAAAAACCTGGTCAACCGCTATCAGGTCGAAGAAATTATCATTGCCCAAAGTGAGATTACGCATCAAAAACTGCTCGATATTGTTGATAAAGCCAAGGCGACCAGTGCCACGGTGCGGCTCGCTTCGGATCTCTACAATATTATTCCCGAAAAAATTTTGGTCGAAAAATATCTTGGCATTTCGGTTGTGCTGATGCCGCAAAACTACGACAATGCTCTTTTTAATGTTTATAAGCGAGTTTTTGATGTTGTTGTTGCGGGTCTGGCTCTAATTTTTTTGGCAGTTCCTTTTTTTATCATCGCCGGACTCATCAAACTTTCTTCTCCTGGAGGCGTATTTTTTAGTGATACCCGAATCGGGAAAGAAGGTCAGCCATTTAAGTTCTACAAATTCAGAACGATGCAGATAAATAACGATGATTCGATTCATCGCGAATTTGTCAGTGAATACATCAAACAAGGCAGCGATAATAAAAACTCCGAAGTCAGAAAAATTACGGATGACCCGCGAATTACAAAAATCGGGAGAATTTTACGAAAAACGAGTCTTGACGAATTACCTCAGCTTTTTAATGTCATCCTCGGCGAAATGAGTCTGGTCGGTCCGCGCCCTTGTCTGCCCTATGAATGGGAACAATACGACGATTGGCACCGGCGCCGTTTTTCGGTCATTCCGGGTTGCACCGGACTCTGGCAGGTTTCGGGGAGAAGTTCCGTTGATTTTAATGATATGGTCATCTTAGACCTTTTTTATATTGACAATATGTCGCCGCTTTTTGACTTGAAAATTATGTTCAAAACCATTCCGGTGATGCTGTTGGGGAAAGGCGGATATTAGGGATTTTGGATTTTGGATTTTGGATTTTGGTTTAGTTTATTAGCTGCTTAGCAAAAATTTTGAGAGATTATGACCATTCGGAAAAATTAGCTAAATAGTTGTAACACAAAGTAGATAGTCTTTTGCTTTATTGTCAATCGTTCACTCTTAATTACGTATTGGTGTTAGTAATTGGTAATTGGTAATTCGTAATTGGTAATTCGTAATTCGTAATTCGTAATTGGTAATTCGTAATTCGTAATTCGTAATTCGTAATTCGTAATTTATAAAATGAAAGTTGCAGTTATCGGAGTCGGTTATTGGGGACCGAATCTCATCAGAAATTTTTTGTCGCTTGACGAAGTAAGTAATGTCATTGCTTGTGACCGTGACCAAAGTCAATTGGCAAAAATGCAAAAGCGTTTTGTGGGGATTGAAATTTCTTCGGATTACGCCGAAGTTCTGTCGCGCCACGATATTGAAATAGTCGCCATCGCGACCCCGGTTTCGATGCATTTTGAAATCGCCAAAAAGGCACTTTTGGCAGGAAAACATTGCTGGATCGAAAAACCGATGACCGAAAGTGTCGCCGAGGCCGAAGAGCTGAACCATTTAGCCGCACAGCACAACCTCAAAATCTTTGTTGATCACACCTTCATTTACACCGGCGCAGTTCGCAAAATGAAAGAGATTATTACTTCGGGCAGGCTTGGCGAACTTTATTATTTTGATTCGGTGCGTGTCAATCTCGGTCTATTTCAACACGATGTCAACGTCATCTGGGATTTGGCGCCGCACGATCTTTCGATTATGGATTATCTGCTCGAAAGAAAGCCTTTAGCGGTTTCGGCGATTGGAAGCTGTCACGTTGGTAATGAATTAGAAGACATTGCATATTTAACCCTCATGTTTGAAAACAATCTCATTGCTCATTTTCACGTCAATTGGCTGGCCCCCGTCAAGGTTCGCAAAACGCTGATCGGCGGCACTAAATCAATGATTGTTTTCGACGATATGGAAGCCAGCGAAAAGATCAAGATTTACGATAAAGGCATCGAAGTCACCAACCGTGAAGGCGTTTATGAAACACTGGTTCAATATCGGACCGGAGATATGCTGTCGCCGAAAATCCCACAAACTGAAGCCTTGGCTGTTGCCACTCAGCATTTTATTGATTGTATTCTTAATGACAAGACTCCCCTCACTGATGGAGTTTCGGGTTTGAATGTTGTTCGAATTCTCGAAGCCTCCACAGTTTCGATTAAAAATCAGGGAAAATTAATAGAAATTTAATGAGTGAATTTACCGCAGAATATTTACGCGAAAATTTTATCCGGCTCAATAACGTCAAACTCGGCACCGACGTTAAGATTTTTTCTTTTGTCAATGCTTATGGTTGTTCGATAGATGACGGGAGCAAGATCGGGGCCTTTGTCGAAATTCAGAAAAATGCCCGAATCGGTAAGAACTGTAAAGTTTCGAGTCATTCGTTCATTTGCGAAGGAGTGACCCTCGAAGACAATGTCTTCATCGGACACGGTGTGATGTTTACTAACGATTTGTTTCCGCGCTCCGTCAATGACGATGGTTCCTTACAAACCGAAGCGGATTGGGAGGTCATCCCGACTTTGATCAAATGCGGCGCCAGCATCGGTTCCGGGGCTACTATTCTAGCCGGTCTGACCATTGGCGAAGATTCAATTATCGGAGCGGGGGCGGTTGTTACCAAAGATGTTCCGCCAAAAACGGTTGTGGCGGGTGTTCCGGCCCGGAAACTTCGTTCAATTGATTAGTTCAAATCTTTTTGCTTCGTAATTTTTTTCTACTTTGTCCGCCCCATAAACGCAGCCGTTCATCGCGATATAGACACCTGCTGAAAGAGTCTGGACGGCCCCAATTGCACATCCGACGTTAAAAATGGCATCTGTATATCGTGAGCGGGCCGGCTCCATGGCGCCGGTGAAAACGATTACTTTTTCCGGAATGCCGATTAACGCTTTAGCTGTTTCGACCATTGTATCCGTCCCATGCGTGATAATAATTCTCCGGCACGGCTCTTTTTCAATTATTTGACGGACAATCCGGCGATCGTTCCCTGTTATCTCCAAACTGTCTTTTTGCAAAATGGATTCCACTTCATATTCAAAAACAACATTCGAATCTTTCAGAATTTCTTCTACCTGCGGGGCACCCACTTGATACTCACTTTTGGCATCAAAATATACTTTGTCAATCGTCCCGCCGGTCGCGTAAAATTTTATCTTCATTTTTTTGAATTAATAAATTAAGAATCCATCAAAAGCCCAACCGATGTTTCCATTGTAATCAACCCGGCACCAACGCCCTTTCTTTCCGGCGGCTTTTGGTAAACAAGCCATCACCGTTACGCTTGCCCCATGCGGAATTTGCAAAATCCGATCTCCGGTCGCGGCACTCGGGTATGTTCTCAAGGCTAAAAAACCATCCCCTGGAGAACTTACCCGGGCGGTCACTTTGGTCGAGCCTGGATTTGTATTTGAAATGGTCGGAACGTTTGGTTTCTGATTTTTCTGTTCCTGCATTTTTTTCTCAAGATTAGCGATTTTTTCTTTCAGAATTGCCGCTTCGTCAGGAGTTGGCGAGCTAAGTGGCGTTGAGGTGGGACTGGTCATCAAATTTTTACCCGGAGTAACTTGTCCACTTTCTTTATTTCGCATCCAAAGAATTCCTGCAAAAATTATTATGGCTAAGATAGCCGATATAATAAATCCGCCAACTAATCCGATAATCAAATTGTACCCGCTGCCTTCTTTTTTTTTCGGTTCGTTTGAAAGCTGTGGCGGTTCAGCCACCAAAGCCTGTGAACTGTCCCGGGCAATAGTGACCCGCATCGGATTATTTATCGGATTATTGACCGGCGAAATTATCTGGGTCGGCTGTTCGCCGGATGAATAAGACAAAGTGGCACCATCTTCATTATTGACCGGCGAAATTATCTGGGTCGGCTGTTCGCCGGATGAAAAAGATAAAGTGGCACCATCCTCCAAACAGTATTGGAGCGAGTCATCTGTATATGTAATTTGGCAAACAGGGCATTGTTTCATAATTGTCGGATCATCATATTCTGAGCGGCATCACGATATATTTGTAATCGTAGGTTGTATCATTTGCCATCCGAATTAAGGTCTGGGCATTACTATCTTTGAAATCAAAGGCTAAACGTAACCGATTATCTTTGACACGAACCGTCTCCCCGTCGTTTTCAGTCTCCTGGGCGGTTTCTGAGTCATTAACGCTGACTATGTTCAGGAAATCTTGCAAATAAGCAGAATTGAAGCCGAGAGACACTTCTTCGCCCTGGTAATCGGCAACAATTGATTCGTTGGCCTCGCCTTCTTCGGCCGCCTGTGAACTGATTTCAATTTCGCCGGATTTAATAATCAATTTTACTGACCGCGTTCGTTCATCCGCCATTAACGAAACCCGTCGAATGGCAGATTTCATTTCCTCGGCGTCAAAGGTGGCAGTTTTATCATTTCCTTTCGGAATCACCATTTCATAGTTCGGAAAGGTCCCTGATAGTTTGCGTGTGATCAGCAATCGTCCGTCAACTTCAAAATAAATATGGTTCGGGTCTTCGCCAAAACTGACCTCCCCCCCGGAATCGCGGGCAATTTTGGTCAATTCAACCAATGCCTTTTTCGGAATCAACGAATCCATGGTTCCTTCGATTGCCTCTTGTTTTTCGATAAAAGCCAAGCGATGGCCGTCTGTAGTGACCATTTTTACCGTTCCGTTACCCACCATAAATTTGGCGCCCGAGAGGGTAAATCGTGATTGTTCCTGAGTAATGGCAAAACTCGTATGTTGAATAAAGTGATTAAAAACTTTGGCCGAAAGCTTGAGCGGCGTGCTTCGGAATTCGGGAACTTCGGGAAACTGTTCCCGCGAAACACCGGCCAGCCGGAATTTTGATTTTCCGCAACTCATTCTGACCCACTCATTTTCTTCTTTGGTAAAATGCACGTCCTGATTTTCCAAAAGCCGAACAATGTCAAAAAGTTTGCGGGCCTGGATGCACATCGAACCCGCCTGTTTAATTTCAGCCGCCGCTTCGCATCGAATCGTCACATCAAGGTCGGTTCCGACGATCCGAATGATTCCTTCGCCAACTGATTCGATTAAAATATTTGACAATACCGGAATGGTTGATTTTTTTTCGACGATTCCCTGCACAAATCCGAGTTCTTCTTTTAAAGCACTTTGCCTGATAACAAATTCCATAATTACTCCTTAATTGGTTGCGAAACTGTAAATTTTTATTTGTGATTATTTTAGTGTAAGTTTTAACTTTCTACCAACTAAAAATTCTTAATTATTCTCACATTTCAAACTTATATTTTTACTTAAAGTTTTACTTTCACTCTGAACGCTTTTTACTAATTCTAATACTTTAAAACTTATATATTTAATATAGTAGTAGTAATAGTGCCTGTGGAAAAGTGGAAAAGCAGGTTTATTGTTGTGGTGATTCATTTTAGACGTCCACAGGGGGTGTGGATAACTCTGTGGAAAACTCAAAACCTGTGGAAAAAAATAAGATAGAAAGACTTTTTCCTAATTTCCACAGGTCATTTTTTTCAACAGCCTGTGGAAAAGTGGAAAACAATCTTTAATTGTTGAAAATACATATATTAGTAGTTTTATAAAAAAAAAGTGTCTGTGGAAAACTTTCGTTGTTTTTGTGTTTAACCATCTTTAATTAACT
>JANOEF010000830.1:0-8451 GCA_031413075.1 Acidobacteriota bacterium
ACCATTGACCATTAACCATTCCCCCTATCTCCCGTTTTCCATCGACATAGCGGTTTCTTCGGTTAAAACTCCCGATAGCACAAAGCCTTTTTCAATCAAAAAGGCGAGAATTTTTTCGGCATTTACGGCTGCTGAATCGGAAGTCGTATCAATCGTAATTTCGGGATGTTCAGGCGATTCATACGGGTCGTCAATTCCGGTAAAGTTCTTAATTTTGCCTTCGCGAGCCAGCTGATACATCCCTTTCACATCACGGGATTCACAGACATCAAGCGGAGTGTCAACAAAAATTTCGATAAAATTATCGCTGCCGAACATCGCCCGGCATTCATTCCGGGTTGAACGATACGGACTGACCGCCGCACAAATGACGCCGCCGCCGTGACGGGCAATTTCCGCCCCCACAAAACCGATCCGGCGAATATTAATATCACGGTCTTCTTTGCTGAAACCCAATCCTTTCGACAAATTAGTCCGCACCACATCGCCGTCGAGCATGGTGGTTTGCCGTCCGTGTTCGAGCAGTTTAACGGTGAGAATCTCTGCCGTAGTTGATTTTCCCGAACCGCTCAATCCGGTGAACCAGAGGCAAAAACCTTGTTGATGACGTGGTAGATGTGTTTGTTGTAAGATTTGAGCCGTTTCGGGCCGGGTGAACCAACTCGGCAGTGATTTACCTTTGAAAAGATAATCTTCGCGGACCTCAGTTCCCGACAATGAAAATGTGCGTTGACCTTTGACCTTGGAAACTTCTTCGTAGCGATTCTCATCGGGTAAATAAATCATCTCGTCAAAAGTTAAAGGTGTCACCCCAATTTCGTCCTGGTGTTGATTGACAAGTTCCTGAGCGTCAAAAGCGCCGTAAAAAGGTTTGCCGTTTGAATCAAGTCCGGGGCCGGCGTGGTCGCGTCCGACAATAAAATGGTTAGCTCCGTAATTTCGGCGGATAATCGCGTGCAGCAACGCTTCTTTCGGCCCCGCCATCCGCATCGCCAATGGCAGCAGCGAAAGCAAAACGCGATTTTGGTCGTAATGCGATTTAACCAAAGCCTTATAGGCCCGAACACGCGTGAAATGGTCAATATCACCTTGTTTGGTCATCCCAACCACCGGATGCAGCAGGAGCGTGCCGTTAATTTTATTCATCGCTCGTTTGGTCATTTCTTCGTGGATGCGGTGAAGCGGATTTCGGGTCTGAAAGGCGACTACATTTTCGTGTTCAAAACTTGCAAGTCTTTCCCGAGTTTCGCTCGGGGTCAAACGCAAATCAACAAAATCGTGATAATGCGGCAGAGAAATCACGCTCAATTTGCCCGAAATATTAACCTCGCCCCACGAATAGAGTTCAGCCGCCAGCGGATGCCGGGTGTCGTTGGTGCCGTAAGCTTGTTGTGCCTCGCGGTCACGATCCCATTCATAGATTTCTTCAATTCGCATCACTGCCAAAAGATTATTGTTTTGGTCAGCCAGCGCGATTTCGTTACCAAATTTGATGGCTTCATTTCTGTTAACCGAAAGCGTAATCGGCAACGGAAAAAGTATTCCGTTTGCCAATCTCATATTATCCAAAACCGATTCATAATCGGCCTTGTTCATAAAGGTTTTGAGCGGAGAAAATCCGCCCACCGCTAAAAGTTCAAGGTCACAAATATTCCGCAAAGAAATTTGCACTCGCGGCAGATTAATAGCTTTTTGCATTAACTCCGCTTTTTCTGTTTCATTTACAATTAGATTTATTAGTTCGTCGCCGTACGGCGGTATTATATTACTCATAAAAACTTATTTTTCTATTTCAAATGCACCGATTTCATAGTTTGAAACCGGTATTTTTATTCCTCTAAAATCTTTGTCTCCTGTTTCAATTTGGTATGTATTTTGTGGGTCTAAACCTTTGTCAATCAACGGCGAATCGGGTTTTAGACAATATGCAATCGGTTTGGTAAAAAAAACATTTTTGATGCCGCAATCCGTAAAATTCGGGTTAACCGAAAAGGCTGTAAAGTTTTCGCCTTGACGTTCCTGTCCGGTTTGCTGACTCCATTGTTCAAGGCTCTGAAAAGTTGATTGGCCCCAAATGATTTGCCAATTTGAGTTGTTGGTAAAAAAGTTATTATTCCGAAAAACAATCGTCTTTTCATCCGATTCCGAATCTATTACCGGAATACCGCCGCTGATGACAAAAATGTTGTTGTAAATTTTTATGTGTTTCGGAAAAATGTTCGGGTCTCTGTAATTCGGGTGAAAATCAATTGCTCCGGGAGCAAATTTTTCATTGGGAGAATTAATTACCACATTGTTATATACCAAAGCATTTTTGACTTCTCCCCAAAAGTGAATTGCCCCATAATTTCCTTTACGGACATCATTTTCGCTAATGTTATAACGCATCACATTGTTGCTCCATTCGCGGGCATAATCGTATTGCATCAACAAAAAGCCCGGACCATCGTTATCGTGCGAATAATTGTATTGCAAAACTGAATTTGTAATTCCGCCGTCTAAATCGAATCCGCCGCCGTCTTTGCCGTTTGTTTTATTGGAATATGATTCGTTATTTTGAATGACGATATTATTGGAATCCCATGCCCAAATTCCAACGGGACCACCTTGTTCCGAATTGCAAAGCCAACCGTTCTCAAAAGCAATGCTGTACTCAATTTTACCCCCATCCACATCTGAAAGAACGATTCCGCTACCCGAATGTTGGCGTTTCACTCCTTCTTTACCAGAATTTTTATAAGCCCTTGAATTTCTAATAACTATATTTTCGTGAGCAAAGTGGGAGGTTAGAGGGGAAAATTCTCCATACACATAAATGCCTGCAATACTGTTATCGTGTGCAGACACATCTTCAATCAATACATTACGGAAGCCACTTTTACCTTTGTTTCCGTCAATTATTATGCCGTGATCGCCGAAACCCTCTGTTTCGACCAGGTTAATTTTGATGTTTTCTAATTTCACATCGCCTCGCAAATCATTGACGACAGCAATACCGTTGCCTTTATTAGAATCTCTACCCGAACCAACTACTTTGAGACTTGAAATTTCAAAACCCGTCGAATTATGGATTTTAATTCCATCCTTGTCATTGGCTTGAATAATTGCTCGCCCATCGCCGTAAGAACTTATTTTAATTGGGTTGGCAGGCGTTCCAATATCATCGGCATCAAATTTTAGGTTTCCGATAAAGGTTTTTCCGCCTTCAAAGAGAATTTGATCGGCTGGTTTGAAATTGGTTTGATTAACTTTTTCAATTGTTTGCCAAGCAGTGGCAGGAGATTTTCCGTCATTGGCATCATTGCCGTTCGGGCTGAGGTAGTAAGCTATCCGGCTAGTTTCAATTTGGTTATTTAGCCTTTTGCCATACTCGTATTGATTATATTTACCGATTGACCATGAAACAGTCCACATCCCCAGCCCAAAAATTACCGCCATCAAGACGATGCCGAGGATAAATCGAAGAAAATATGAAAAAAAAGTTTTCACTATTTCAAATACTCCGTAAATGCTTGTCTGATAGCATCTTCTGTGTCATCAGGTTCTAAAATTTTGATTACTCTGGCAGGATTTCCAACCATCACTGCATAGGGCTCAACGTCTGCGGTAATAATTGTTTTGCTGCCCACCACGCAGCCTCGACCAAGTCGCACACCCGGCAAAATTACCGAATCAAATCCAACCCAAACATTGTCCTCGATAATAACGGGACGTGGTTTTTCAGTTGGTAAAAGATGCCGGTGTATATCCTGAGAAGCGGTTCGCAAAATTTCACGACGCCTTTCTAAATTCAAATTTTCCCAACTATCCGTAATCACCGAACCCCAGGCGACGAGACAATGATTGCCGATTTCGACATAGTCGTTGCAAATAATGGTGGTCCCGTTCAAAACCGTGTGCGTTCCAACTGTCACCCGTCCGGCTTTTCCCACGACAAAAGATGCGCGGTCGTAAGTTCCGGTGCCTTCGCCGATTTCCAGGCCCGTTTCCCTCTCTGAATGAAAAGCCGCAAATCCGTAAGAAGTGTCGAGATAGACGTTTTCAGCCGTTTTGACATTTGACGGAATCCCGCCCGCATACCAATCGTATTCGATAAAGGTGCGCCCATCATCAGAAATTTGCCCGGTTTGAACCAGATTTTCTCTCATAGCTAATCTTTAGCCTTTAACTTTCGGCTTTATTCATCCTTCATCCTTCATCCCTCATCCCTTCATCCCTTCACCACCACCCGCGCCGGATTTCCCGCAACTTCAGTATTTGGCGGAACATCTGAGATGACCAGGGCACCCGGTGCAATAATTGCGCCTGCCCCAATCCTGATTCCTTTTAAAATCGTGGCGTTAAATCCAATCCAAACATCGTCTTCGATAATGACGGGTTTGGTGGCAATGGGCGGACGTTTGGAACGATTTCCAACGGCTGAAACGGCAATCGAATCTGCCAGACGCGCCGCCGGAGCAACCGGATGAAAATCTGAATCGGCAATCGTCACTCCGCCGGCAATCAAGACATTATTGCCAATCGAAATCCTTTGAGAACAGACCAGCGAAGCGTTTGAAATGTAGCAATTATCGCCGATTTCAATCAATCCGCCTTCTTCTGCCGCGAGCGATGTTCGCCAAAAAGTGACGTTGTTTCCGACCCGTAAGCCAACTGGCAACCCCGAAAAGTAACTCTTAAAACAGACAGCCGAATCCATCACGGTATTTTCGCCAACCACAATGTTGTCGGGAATTTTCCCTTGAAACCAATCGCCCGCAAAAATTGCGCCGGGTTGTAATAGATAAAATTTCTGCATCAAATCAAAGGAACGCCGTTATCCTGACGGCATACATCGGGTAACGATGTAGTTCAAATTTAAGCAAAGGTCAATTCAAATTAAACTCGAAATGTTCGCGCTCTGCGCTCAATGCCTGCATGGGGCTGTCGTTCCATTACTCAAATTTCCGAAAAATCAAAACGGCGTTCAATCCGCCGAAAGCAAAGGCATTGGACATTGCATAATCAATTCGTTTTTCCCGCGCTTCGTTTGGGACGACATCCAAATCACAAGCTTCGTCTTTTTCTTGATAGTTAGCAGTTGGCGGCAGAATTCCATTTTGAGTCCCCAAAATAGTGGCAATTGCCTCTAAAGCACTCGTTCCGCCGAGAGCGTGACCGTGCATTGATTTAGTTGAACTGACCGCAAGGTTGTTGGCGTGCGAACCGAAAACTGTGTGAATTGCCGCCGTTTCCATTGAATCGTTTGCCAGCGTTCCAGTCCCGTGGGCGTTGATGTAATCAATTTTATCGGATGAAACTTCGGCATCTTTTAAGGCTAATTCCATCGCCCGTTCCGCGCCTTCTTGCGATGGTTTGGTGATGTGCGACGCGTCCGCTGACATTCCAAAACCGATGATTTCGCCGTAAATTTTTGCGCCGCGTTTTTGGGCGGATTCCAAACTTTCCAAAACGAGAGTTGCTCCGCCTTCACCTAATGTCATTCCTTGCCGATTTTTTGAAAAAGGACGACAAACATCAGGGGAAACAACACGAATTGCTTCCCAAGCCTTTAAGTGTGCAAAGCTAAATGGCGATTCGCTTCCACCTGTGAGTGCCATTTCTGCTACTCCGTTACGAATCATCCAAAAAGCATTGCCGATAGCGTGATTGGACGATGCACAAGCCGACGAAATTGTGTATGATGCGCCTTTGATTCCGTATTTGATGGAAATATTTCCAACTGAAGAATTTGGCATCACTCGCGGAACAGTCAACGGATGGACACGACTTTTAGTTTCGCTAAACGCTGCGTTGGTTGCGGTTTCGTTAGCATATTGTCCGCCAATGCTTGTCCCCAAAATGATGCAGGTATTTTCTTGTAATTCTTCTGTCCATTCAATATTGGCATCTTTGACGGCTTCGCGGGCGGAAATTAGGCTGAATTGGGCAAAACGGTCAATCAAATCTATGTTTTCAAAATAATCACTTGGATTGTAATTTTTGACCTCGCAGGCATTTTGAAAACGCAATTTTGAACGGTCAACCAATTCCACCGGCGCGATTCCGCTTTGACAATTGACAATGGACTGCCAAAAATCACCAGTATTTTTGCCAATGCCTGAAATAATTCCTAAACCTGTAATGACCACCCGACGTTTGCTCATTATTCAACTCCTAATCTACCCAAACTTTCGACCACCTGACGGACGGTTTGGACATTCATTGCCTCTTCGTTAGGAATTTCGATTTGATATTCATCTTCGAGATCATAAATTAAAGAAAGCGCAACTAATGAATCTATTCCCAAATCTTGAAAAGTTGAATCAATCGAAACTTGTTCGGGTGAAATATGAACCCGTGCGGCAACGAGTTCGGCAACTTTTTGAAAAACTGTGTCTGACATAAAAACTCCTATGAAATTTGTTCTAACATTTGGTTCAAAACTAGGTGGCTGGCAAAATATTCCTCAGCGATCTTGCGGGCGGAACTTGAATGTGCTTGAATATTTTGACTAACCTCTTTAATTGCTTCAATTGCTTCTGTTTCATCCGAAAAACTAAACAGCCCTTTGCCCGTGGGAAAAAATTTTGACCAGCCTGTTTCCTGTGTAATAACAGGGCGACCAGCCGCCAGGTAACAAGCTGAACGACACGAAAACCAACCCGTTTTGGCTTTGACGTAGGTTTCTTTAGCAACTGAAAATTCGCCTAATGATTTTTCAATAAAAGATTGATAATTGAGCCAATTTTCCGCGCAATCATCAGGATTTAAGACTTTCCAGCTTGCGTTTTTTAATCTTTCGAGCGGAAAATCGTCTTTGCCCGTTCCTACTGTTTGCCCAACTCCAACAGATAAGGGAACTTCGGTAACTTTGCTTGGTAAGTTCAGATATTTCAAAAACTCTATATCCTTTTGTCCCCAAGTTTCACCCTCAAATTCGAGATTTTTAGCAGCTGCCCAATTCATCAAAGTTGTCAATGAAGCCTTTGGGTTCGGCAAACTCGGTTTCCAATAATCCAGACAAATCGGCTGTCGGGTGGAAAGCCAATTCAAACCGCAAGTTGGAATCCGGCAATCTTCCGCCCCGATATTTTCACCGAAAGTGAACAAAAAATTATGTGCTTCGACTGCTTTCTTCAAATTTGCCTCGCCGGGCATAATTCCTTGTCTTGAGAGTATCCGAATATGTGTGAACATTGGGTCTGAATCAATCAAAATTCGCGCCGGAATCTGCGCATATTCCTCGCGCATCACAGTCGAACACGAAATATTGACGAAAACATCCGCCGTCCGCGCAATTTCAGAGACTTCTTTTTCCGATAATCCGAAACATTTTCCTGAAGCCTCATCCCGATACGCCCAACGGTCTTTCAATCCAAAATAATCCATTGTTTGGGCGAGATGTTCAACGCTCGAACTACAATCATCCCAATTACTTCCGGCTTTTTGATACATTGGATATAGCCGCGTGTCTTCGATATAAAAAACATCGTGTCCGAGTTCGGCAAACCCGACCGGATACTGCACATAATCCCAAGTTATGCCGCCCCCCGGCAAGACACCCAAATAACCGCCCACGATGATTCGCAATTTTTTCATCTAATCATTAGCGGCAACATACCATTTGGCGGGAGCAATTTCGTCCATTTTCAAGGAGTCGTCCAAACGCTGAACGACAAAAATAAAATTATACGAATCTTTATAAAAACCCGCCTTTTGCACGATTGGCAGAATCATTTCGGTTGTCAAAATTGCAACTTTGTCAACATTTTCAGCCGGATTATTCCGCTTAAATTCGTTTGCCTGATGGCAAGCGGCTAAAATCGTCACTTTCAAGGCTTCCGCATCGGCGGCAATAATGTCACAAATAATCCATTGACGGTCACGATTTTTATGCCGCGAGGCGACAAATCCGACCAATTCTCCACTGCGTTCAATTCCGCAATAAAAATGCGGAAAATGGCTGGTTTTCCAAGTTAGAACCTCAGCATTACGAATCGCGGAAGTTCCGTAAAGTATAGCGGATTTTTCCCAAAGTTGATTTAATCGGACGTCATCCGGCTGAATTTCGACGACTGAATATTCAGCGGAAATTTTAAATCCATCTACTAAAGGTAATTTCAAACTCCAGAGCGGAAATTTGGCAATATGAAATTCAGGAGCTAATCGGAGCATCCGCCCCCACAAAGGGTCTGGCATCATTTGTATCAATCCAACGCCATTCTCTTTCAACAAGTTAATCGCCATCTTATACATTTTGAACATCGGATGGCTCAACGGATTAAGGTTCTGAAAACTCCTTGCTTCCTTAATTAAAAATGTTGCAAAAGGACGATAGGCGGAAATTTCGCGTCCGTTTATCCAAACGGGTGTCGGGATAAAGATCGCCTGTCCGACGATTTTGTCAGTAGCTTTGTCAATCGCCATTGCAATTACAGCCTTGTCGAAACGATGTGACCAAGTTTTTTC
>JANOEF010000831.1:0-4675 GCA_031413075.1 Acidobacteriota bacterium
GTTTTTATTTTTTTAGTTAAATAATCAGGTAAGCCACAAAATGCGGCAGAATGAAAATAAAGAAATTCTGCTGAACACTTTAACAAATTTGGTTTGTGGGTTCACCGCATCGTCAATTGTCCATTGTTAATTGTGCCTTGGTGCTGACCAATTTCTGACTTCATAAATCGTATGAGTTTGCTCGAGCAACAAAATTTTCTGGCGCGAATTTTTACCGATGAGAACCTGAGAAAGACCTTTTGGGAAAACCCACAACAAATTGGAGGTGAAAATGGACTCGATCTTACGGAAATTAAGCAGATAACAAATATAGTTACCAGAGACCTCAATTTTTTTGCTGACTCGCTCTTTCGTAAACGAATGCAGGAGGTCGAAAAATTATTACCGATCACAAAAAACGCTTTGAAAAATGATTTCGCCAAACTTTTTCGAGAGTTTTCAAACTCCTTTCAGCCAAACTCCATCAAAAAACATTTGGAAGATGCCTTAGAGTTTTGTAAATTTCTGCAAAATAAACAAATCCAACCACCCTTTGTGCAAGACAGCGCCAAATTTGAACAAACCCAACACGAATTTTTCAGCCAAGAAAAAAAACTTTCAATATGTTTTTTGCGCTACGATATTTATAGACAGAAAATGAAGATCGGTTGTGCGGTTTGGTTTAAGTTAGGTAAAAAATCCGGTCATTTTATTTTGTAGAAAAATATCCCGTAAATATGTTAATCTAAACCATTATTTTTTTATGGCTTTATTGAAGATTATTCATTATCCCGAACCTATTTTGCTAAAAGTTGGAAAACCTGTCGAAAAATTTGACGAAAGTTTAAAAAAATTGGTGTCAGATATGTTTGAAACGATGTATCAGGCCAAAGGAGTCGGGTTGGCGGCGCCTCAAGTGGCTGTGTCACATAGACTTTTTGTGATGGATTGCTCAGGAGGGGAAGACATTTCACAAAAAATTGCATTGATTAATCCTGAAATTATTCAGGTTGAGGGCGAACAATACGGAGATGAGGGATGTTTATCTTTCCCCGGACTTTATCAAAAGGTTAATCGGGGATTACGGACGATTGTCAAAGCGCAGGATATTGAAGGCAAAGATTTTGAACTGGATGTCGAAGATTTACCGGCACGCTGTGTGTTACACGAAACCGACCATTGTGACGGGATAGTTTTTCTCGATAGAATGACAACTTTGAAACGGCAATTAGCCAAACAAAAAATTAAAAGATTACAAAAAACAGGTAAATGGGAGTGAAAAATGAAAATTGAAGAAACCAGAATTACGGCCGAAGTCCGCTCTGTCAGAGAATTGAACCTTTATCTGTTAGATGGTTGGGTATTAATTTTGAGTTATATTAAACATTCACACGATAGCCAAGAACCACGTTTTGTAATCGGCTGGCAAAATGAAGGCGAACCCGTTGTCCCTGAACTCCTTGACGAGTGGGAATTAAGAGAGATAAAGAAATATCGAAACAGATAATTATTTTTTTCTCAGAACCCGGTAAATCGGATCCAGACAAAACTTAACGCTCATAATATTTCACCCTTTAGATAGTAGACCGGTGAACCCGGGCAGAAATAGTAAAAAAATATTGAAAGATTCTTTCTGTCGGATTCAATTTGATCCGATCAGGTGGCTCTTGATTTGGGTCGGACAGCCCATTCTCCAACAGAAAATTGTAAAATTTAATAAAAATTCTGACAGTTAAAAAAAATTCCTCATCTTTTCTAGAATTGAATCCATTTTAGCACTATACAATAATTATCGAGACAATCAGATTCAAAAGAGTTATGGTCCAAAAGATGTAAATAAACGGACAAAATAATTTTTATACAGAAAGTAATCTTGTTTGGAGACTGCTTTTTCGCCGATGTGAGTTACTGTTGCCGCGCGAGGAGGGCGACTCAGATTGCCAAACAGCGAATGTTTTAATTCTGTCCAATTACTTATTAACTTAACTTTGAAAGTAAATTTGTCTGAAATGGGAGAAGTAAAAGTATGAATTCGAAGTATATAAAGTGCTACTTGCTATTTTTGTTAGTTATTGTTAATAATACGGTTGATGCCCAAACTACAATTTTCAATGCGCCTTCAACCGATATCACCGCAGAAAAAGGGTTGTATTTGGAAGGGAATTTTGTGGCTCATTTTGACAAATTAAAAAAAGGTGGTTTTCAGACTTACGGCTTCAAAACTGTGTATGGACTGAGAAAAAAAATTGAGGTCGGAACAAATTTCTATTACACTCGAAGCGGGTCGCCGAGCCTCAATGAATTCCAAGCCAATGCTAAATGGAAAGTTTATGAGAATGAAAAATATGGCTTTACCATTTCGACCGGTACCCAGTTATTTGTCCCGCTGAGAAACAAATCAGGTTTCAATACGGTTTCGATGCTTTATTCAAATGCCAGCAAGATAATGCCTAAAACAAATGGCTTAAGGCTCACCGGGGGATATTATACAATGCTCAGGGCAAAGGAAAATTTCGGTTCAAAAAACGGGGCAATTGTAGCCATAGAACAGCCATTGGTTAAGAAATTAAATTTTATTGCCGATTGGTATAGCGGAAAAAATCGTTTTGGCTATACTTTTGCCGGCTTGAGTCTGGCAACGAGCAAAAAACAAACCCTTTATGCGGGCTATAATTTTGGAAACGCGGGACGGGCCAATAATTCTTTTGCTTTTTCCTACGGAGTCAACTATTAAAAATCTGCAAAAATTTGTCTATTAGGGTAAAATAATATTAAATTTGAAATATTATTTTTTCCAAAGGTAGGGGTATGCAATCAAAACAGATTTTAGACGAATTTAAGAATGAAGCATTTACGGATTATTCTAAATCGGAAAATGCAGCTGCCATGAAAGTGGCTCTCGAACAGGTCAAAAGCGAATTGGGGCGAGAATATCCGATTGTCATCAACGGCGAAAAAATTGAACTCGATGATAAGTTTCAAAGTTTCAATCCTGCACATAAAAATCAGGTAATCGGTATTTTTTCTGATGCCGATGTGGATACTAATTTAGCTCAAAGGGCGATAGCATCAGCCACCGAGGCTTTTAAGATCTGGCGCAAAGTGTCACCGGTTGAACGGGCTCAATATCTGTTCAAAGCGGCAGAGATTATTCGTCAGCGAAAGCATTATTTTTCGGCCTGGATGGTTTTTGAAACTAGTAAAACCTGGGCCGAGGCTGATGGTGATACAGCCGAAGCCATTGATTTTCTTGAGTTTTACGGACGCGAAATGATCCGTTGGGCAACAGAACAACCCATTACACCATCTCCAATGCCCGAAAAAAATTCGTTTGAATACATCCCGCTTGGCGTCGGAGCTGTGATTCCGCCCTGGAACTTTCCGTTAGCGATTATGGTCGGAATGACCACCGCCGCCATCGTTGCCGGTAATACGGTAGTTCTCAAACCTTCGTCGGATTCGCCAACCATCGCCGCCAAATTTATTGAAGTGTTAGAAGAAATCGGTTTACCGAACGGGGTGGTTAATTTTGTGACCGGCAGTGCGGCTACCGGAAATGAAATGGTACGACATCCCAAAACTCGTTTTATTTCATTTACCGGTTCCAAACAAGTTGGGTTGCATATTAATGAGCAAGCTGCCAAAACTCAATCCGGACAGATTTGGATCAAACGGGTAGTGGCAGAAATGGGTGGGAAAGATGCGATTATTGTGGCAGATGATGCCGATTTAGAATCTGCGGCAGTCGGCATAGTTCAGGCCGCTTTCGGATATCAGGGACAAAAATGTTCGGCTTGTTCACGGCTCATTGTAGATGAAAAAGTACACGATGAACTGATGGAAATGGTAGTCGCTTTAACCAAGAAGATAAAGGTCGGGCAACCCGACGAAGGTGAAACAAATATGGCGGCCGTCATCAATCAACGCTCATTTGAAAACACTTTGGGTTATATCAAAAAAGGGGTCGAAGAAGGCGGGAAAATTCTGACTGGTGGAACGGGTGATGATACCGAAGGTTTTTTCATCGAACCCACCATTATAGATGAAGTCAAAGCAGGGGACACCATTGAACAGGAAGAAATTTTCGCACCTGTTTTGGCGGTTATCAAAGCCAAAGATTTTGACGAGGCACTTGAAATTGCTAACGGCACCGAATTTGGTTTAACCGGAGCCTTATATTCCGCGAGTCAAGAAAGGTTGGAACGGGCAAAACACGAATTTCATGTCGGTAACTTATATTTGAACCGAAAATGTACGGGGGCGTTGGTCGGAGTTCACCCTTTTGGCGGTTTTAATATGTCAGGAACTGATTCCAAAGCAGGCGGACGTGAATATCTGCTCCAGTTTATGCAAGGCAAATCGATTGCCCAGAAGATTTAAGTAAAAAAGTAAAAAAATAAAAAAATAAAAAAGTGGAAAAGTGGAAAAGTGGAAAAGTTGGATCTTGAATCTCCCGATAACTTTTACAAAAATAAAGATTTGAGTTTTAATTGAAACAGTCGAATTAACTGTAGAAAATGCTTTTTCACCTTTTCACTTTCGAGAGATATGGCTGAACTAATTATTAAATATTCAGACAGACCGGCTGATAAATTTATTTTGACCCGGTTAAAAACAACGATCGGCCGCTCCGCTCGCAGCGATATTTGTTTACCCGATGCATTTGCTTCGAGACTTCATGCTGAGATTCGGCAAG
>JANOEF010000832.1:0-7822 GCA_031413075.1 Acidobacteriota bacterium
TTTCGGTACCGATAATTGTGGGATAATCAAACCAGTTGGTTGTTCCTTCTTTTCTTACCTGAAGCAGATAACTTGTAAAAAGACTTTGTGTATTCCATGTGCATTTTCCTAAACGGTGTGTAACACCTTGTGCACTTAGGGTAAGGTTGAGTGATTCCGATCACCAAGAAATTTACGGTTCATCTCTTGGGAACAGGTTTACCTTCGTTTTATATTGCGGATTTAGGCGATTTAAATTTTACGCTCGGACTTTCCGGTTGGACAGCAAACGATTGGTCAAAAGCCGGAAACTTTGATTTATTGGCTCCCCGGGCAGATGTTGACAACACAACTAAGCAACATATTTTCAATAGTTTAAAGCAGAATTGGGCAGAAACTCCCGAACAACTTGCCCGGCGGCTTCATCTGGATAAAGACATTGTTTTAGGTGCCTTAGGAGCCTACACACAGGCCGGGCGGGCGATTTACGATTTGAACAAAGGGGTTTACCGTGTCCGTGAATTGACTCGTGATCCGTTGCCGATGGACAAACTTCGTTTTGCCAATGAACGCGAAGAATCCGCCACCCGATTTTTAGTTTCAAAAGCCGTCGCTTTGAGCCAAAGAGAGGCCAAGGAGGACGGAAGTTTTCTCTTAGCCGGAACTGTCAAAGACAAAGAAAAATACTTTGACGTTTCGATGATAATTGACAGTGACCAGCGCCTGACAAATCCGAAATGCACTTGTAACTTCTTTTTGATGAACAAGATGTTCAAAGGTCCTTGTGAACATCTTTTAGCTTTGCGAATGGCAAATTCTAATAATGGTTAATTGTAAATTGTTAATGGTTAATTAAAGAATTCGCATTAACAATTAACCATTGATAATTAACCATTAGATTCGATATTTGATACGAAAACGATGTGTTGGAGACCTTGCGATTTGAGCGGTGTTTCGCCGTTCTTGCTGAAAGACCAGACACGCATCACTGACTTGTTCTTGACGTTGCGAGAACTGTCTTACCGTGCATATTTCGGTTTCTAATCGGAGATTAAAATGATGCACGGTAAGACGTTCTCGCTTGAGTTGAACAATTCAGTCCTTTGAATTTACGAAGGAAACACACGTTTTCGGATCAAACTTGAAAAGTGCAAAAGCGCAAGGGTGGAAAAGTGAAAAAGTTATGGCGTTCTTTAATATGACAGTTTGTAATTTAAGCAAAATCTGATGGCGAGTTAGAAATATCTTAATCAATTGAAGCTTAAAACTTTTTCACTTTTTCATTTTTTAACTTTTTCACTTTATCCGATTTTTGAAAACTTTCCGCTGCGTTGATTGAAGCAGAAAATGACTTGCGTTTTGAGCGGTGTTTCGCCGTTCTTGCCTAAAGACCGGACACGCAT
Organism: Acidobacteriota bacterium; assembly: GCA_031413075.1. Taxonomy (GTDB): domain Bacteria; phylum Acidobacteriota; class Blastocatellia; order Pyrinomonadales; family Pyrinomonadaceae; genus JAIBCC01. Next base: position 1,383 of record JANOEF010000832.1, read on the forward strand.
CATTGGCTTGTTCTTAACGATGCGAAACTTAGCTACCAGGTGATATTTCGGTTATATTTCCTTGAAATAAATGATCACCTGGTAGCTAGTTTCGCTTGAGTTGAACAACCCAATCCTTTGAATTTACGAAGAGATTTTTGCTTCAATCAACCGAGCGGAAAGCATTGAACCTTGAACCTTGAACCTTGAACCTTGAACATTGAACTTTAATTTTTGAACCTTGAACTTTAATCTTTGAACCTTGAACTTTAATCTTTGAACCTTGAACTTTAATCTTTGAACCTTGAACTTTAATCTTTGAACCTTAAACTTTAATCTTTGAACCTTGAACTTTAATCTTTGAACCTGGAAATATGACACAGCCACGCACTCGACAGGAACTTTATGAGCAAATCCGCAACCATGGCGGAAAGGAGGCGTTTGTTTTGGAAGCAATGATTCGTCTTGGATTTTGGCAGGCAAGCGGTGGTTTGCCCGATGATCCAACCGACGAAATTCGCAAAATTGGCGAAATCAATAAAGAACTGACTGCATTGCGAACGGAAAACCAAAAACTTCACCACCAACAAGCCTTAGTTAAAGAATTGCGAAAACGACGTTTAGCCGAATCGCGTGAGAAACAAAAGGTTACTAAAGAACGCCGCAAACTTGAGCGTTTAGAAAAATCCGAACTTTGGAATAAACGCCAAACCGAAGAAATTTTATATCTCGGCGGAGCTGTTTCGAAAGGTCTGAATCGGCTCGAAGCAAACCGGGAGAGACTGGAACAACACAACTTACCGAATTTTTTGACCATTAAAAACCTGGCAGAAGCCATGAATTTAACTGTTAATAAACTGCGTTTTCTGACCTACGACCGCAAAACGAGCGAAGTTACGCATTATGTAAGATTCAAAATGGCCAAAAAATCAGGCGGTTTTCGGCTGATTTCGGCACCGATGCCCGAATTAAAAGCGGCCCAACACTGGGTTTTGGAGAATATTTTATCTAAAATTGAAGTTCACCAAGCCGCACATGGGTTTTTGCCCGGGAAAAATATCGTTAGTAATGCAACGCCGCATGTTGGAGCAAAAGTAATCGTAAATGTTGATTTGAAAGATTTTTTCCCGTCAATCAGTTACCGCAGAGTTAAAGGAATGTTTCAAACTTACGGTTTTTCTGAAGCGATAGCAACCATTTTTGCTCTGCTTTGCACGGCTCCAACCGTCGAAGAAGTTGAAATTGACAATAAAACCTATTTTGTCGCAATCGGTGAGAGACATCTTCCGCAAGGTTCGCCGGCCAGTCCGGCAGTTTCTAACATTATCGCTAAAAGATTGGACAAAGGTTTATCGAAAATTGCTGAAAATCTTGGTTTCAAATACACCCGATACGCCGATGATTTAACTTTTTCGAGCGATAGTAAAGAGGCGGAAGTGGCCAAACTTCTTGGACAAATTCGCTATATCGTTGATGCCCAAGGTTTTAATGTCAATGAGGAAAAAACTAAAGTTTTACGTTCAGGCCGCCAACAGGAAGTGACCGGCGTCGTCGTCAATAACAAACTTTCGCTCGATAGAAAAGAGTTGCGAAAATTTCGCGCAGTTCTGCATCAAGCTAAAACAAAAGGGCTGGAAGAATTGCGTTGGGGCAATTCGCCTGATTTAATCGCTTCGCTCAAAGGCTACGCAAATTTTGTTTTTATGGTTGATAAACAAAAAGGCTATCTTTTCCAACAACAAGTGCGCCGAATTGCCGAAAAATATGATTGGAAGCCTTTACCGCCAAGATTTTTACCAAAGAAAAAAGTCGAAAAGACTGAAGAAAACAACAAACCCTGGTGGAAGTTGTGGTAAATTTCTTTGAGAAAGGGCTGCCAACTCAAAATTGTTTTTTATCATCCGAAAGTGTAGTCTCTTATCAGTGAGGAATTTATCAACCATGAAATTAGTTTTAGCTTTGGCATTAGCCGTGTTGCTTTTGGCTTCAGTGCCGGGATTTGGGCAGACTGAACAAACTCCGCTGATTGAAAAAGAATTCAAATATAAAGACTGGACTTACCCCGGTGTTCACGATGGAAAAGAGGTCAATTTACGCCAATTTACAGAAGGCAAAAAACTGGTGCTGGTCGTCTATTTCGCACCTTGGTGCGGAAATTGGAAGCACGAAGCCCCGTTTGTGCAAAAGATGTATGAAAAATATAAATCAGCCGGATTAGACATCATCGGCGTCGGTGAATACGGCAGTCTGGATGAGATGAAAGCCAACCTGGCCGATAAAAAGGTTACTTTTCCGGTCGTCTATGAATCGCTTTCACTTGAAGCACGCGAAAAAACTACTCATTACAACTACCGCAAAGAACTAGGTGATACCCGCAAATGGGGCTCACCCTGGAACATTTTTCTGGAACCCGCGAATTTGAAAAAAGAGGGCGAAGTGTTGACCAGAAAAGCCTTTCTGGCCGGAGGCGAATTGATTGAAGGAGAAGCTGAAAAATTCATTCGGCAAAAACTAGGATTGTCCGCCGAAGAGGCAAAAGCAGGCGATAAGAAAAAGGAAATAGAAGCCTGTGACGGTGATAAAAAAGCCGCAGATTTCAAAAAACCCGAGAGGTTAAGAAAATAGTATCGCCTCACCATTGTTTTCTTACCCAACCTGATAAGTGGCAATGCTGGTTGGCGTTTCGAAGCAACGCACTTTCCAGACGCTGACTCGTTCATCACCGAGACGCGAATTCAAATATTCCAAAATGTAACGAGCTAGATTTTCCGCCGAAGGATTTAATTCCTCATCAAACGGCGGAAGTTCGTTTAAGTTTCGATGATCGAAATATTTGGTGATCTCATCAGCCGCCTTTTTCAAATCGCCAAAATCAATCAGGAGCCCGATATTGTTTAATTCTGAACCGCGTGCATAAATCTCAATTTTATAATTATGCCCATGCAGATTTTCGCATTTCCCCTTATAACCGCGCAGTTGATGAGCAGAAGAAAAATCACGTTCAATCATTACTTCGTAAAATGAATTCATAAACTATCTAGGATATTACTATAAAAAATGTTGCTCAAACTAGCCGACAAAGTTAAAATAATATTAAGCATCTAAACAAACATTGGAGGGTTGATGAATAATTATACAGAAACATTCGGTAATTCGGTGGCGGAAGCGATGCCTGCGGAAAGGGCAGCATTTATTCGCAAAACTTATTTGCATTTAGCGGCGGCGATTTTAGCCTTTATCGCGCTCGAAGGATATTTATTCGTCTCGGGCATTGCTAATTCGATAATATCGGTAATGGTGATGGGTGGCGGCATGTCCTGGCTGCTCGTTCTCGGAGCCTTTATGGGCGTTTCGTGGCTGGCCGGGATGTGGGCCAATTCGCAGACTTCCAAACCGATGCAATATCTCGGCTTATTGCTCTATATCGTGGCCGAAGCAATTATCTTTGTGCCGCTAATCTTTAAGATTGCAACTTTCAGCAATAATCCGGGCGATGTTATTATCAAGGCCGGGATCGTTTCACTCGGACTCTTTTTAGGCATTACTTCGGTTGTCTTCCTGACCCGAACAGACTTTTCATTTCTAGGGCCGATTCTGGCTATTGGCGGATTTGTCGCTCTCGGCTTTATCGTAGCCAGTATTTTATTTGGTTTTAGCCTGGGAAGTTTGTTTGCGTTTATTATGGTCGCTTTCGCCGGAACAGCAATACTATACGAAACTTCTAACGTCCTGCATCGCTATCATCCGACGCAGCATGTAGCCGCTTCGCTGACGCTGTTTGCCAGCATCGCGCTTTTGTTTTGGTATATTCTGAACATTTTCGGGAGCTCAGACGATTAAAAAAACTCGAATAATAATTTGAGATTAGCGGTCAACGAGAGTATCCTATCGGCTGACCGCTAATTTTATTTTTGAGGACAAACTATGAAAAAGATATTTGCAGGTTTTGTTTTGCTGATGGTCTTGGCCGCAGTTTCATTAGCTCAAAATGCGCCTAAACCACCGACTACACATTTGAAAGTCGGGGACGAGGCGCCTGATTTTGAGTTGACCGACACGGCCGGGAAAAAAGTTAAGCTAAGCGAATTTAAGGGCAAGAAAAATGTTGTTTTGGCTTTTTATGTGCTGGCTTTTACCGGTGGCTGAACGAAGGAAATGCAGGCCTATCAGGCTGATATGGCTAAATTTGAAGCAACCGAGACCCAAATTTTTGGAATTTCGATGGATAGTTTTGCGGCTAATAAACGCTTTGCCGAAGACATCAAAGTGACATTTCCGCTCCTTAGTGATTGGAAACGTAAAACAACCAAAGATTATGGGCTTTATAACGAAGAATCCGGCTACGGAACACGCGCCACTTTTGTGATTGACAAGGATGGAAAGGTGCAACACGTTGAAGTTGGACGCACAGCCATTGACCCAACCGGAGCGTATCAAGTATGCGATCTGCTGACCAAAAAGAAAGGCGGTCAGAAATAGTAGTCAGTGGAATTAGACGATTGGAAAAGTTGCGCTGGCTGATGGCGCCACCCTAAATTCGGATTTATTTTCACAAAGAAAGGCAGGATATTTTTGATCCCGCCTTTCTCTATTATTACCCCAGCTATTATCCACCCGCACCGTGGCATTTTTTGAACTTCTTGCCGCTTCCGCAATGGCATGGGTCATTGGGTTTAACTTTTGGCGTGTCGCGAACAAAAGGGGTATGTTTCCTATTTTCCTCGCCGGCCATTTCAGCACCGGCGTAGGCACCGGTGAAAGCCATTCCGGCCGCTTGACGACGGGCTCGTTGTTTTTCTAACCGTTCTAATCGTTCAATTTCTTCTTGTTCGTCTTTGACCACGACTTCGAGATTGAAAAGCGAACGGGCGGTATTGGTATCAATTCGGTCGAGCATTTCCTGGAACATATCGAAACTTTGTTTTTTGTATTCGACCAACGGGTCTTTTTGTCCGTAGCCGACCAGTCCGATGCCCTGTTTCAAATGGTCGATCGAAAGCAAATGGTCTTTCCATTGCGAGTCAATAATGTTGAGCATAATATAGCGTTCATACGCCCGTAGAGCCTCGCTACCCACCGCTTTTTCTTTCTCATCATAATTTGCACTCGCCTTTTGCCAAATTGCATCCTCAATTTCGGGTGCATTCATTTTTTTGAAATCAATCTCCGCATCAATTGCCGGGTCAATCGCATAAACACTTTCAATTTCAGCCGCGTAAGTATCAACTTCCCAATCGTTTGGATTAACTTTTGAGCTGAGATACATCTCGGTTAAATCTTGTAAAAGGTCGCGAGCCACGCCGTTTTCACCCAATAAATATTCGCGATGTTCGGGTTCTTCCATCAATTGACGGCGGAGACCGTAAATTGTTTCGCGTTGTTTGTTCATCACGTCATCATATTTCAGAACGTGTTTCCGGGTTTCAAAGTTACGCGCTTCGACGGCTTTTTGGGCTCGTTCGATTTGCTTGGAAACGGTCTTGGATTCGATGGCAACCCCTTTTTCCATGCCGAGCCATTCCATCATTGAACGAACCTTATCGCCGGCAAAAATCCGCATCAGATCGTCTTCGAGCGAAAGCACGAAACGTGATGAACCGGGATCGCCCTGCCGTCCGGCACGTCCGCGAAGCTGATTATCAATTCGACGCGATTCATGCCGCTCAGTTCCCAAAATATGCAGACCACCCGCCTCTACGACCTCTGCGTGCTCTGCATCAACCACCTTTTTCGCCTTTACAAGTTGCTCTTCAAATTGCGCTTCAGTTGCTTCATCCGGATTGATCTCCATCCGTTTGAGATATTCCCGCGCCAAAAAGTCGGGGTTTCCGCCAAGCAAAATATCGGTTCCGCGCCCGGCCATATTGGTCGCGATGGTGACTGCGCCTTTCCGTCCGGCCTGGGCCACGATTTCGGCTTCGCGCTCGTGATATTTGGCGTTCAGAACATTATGCGGAACGCCCATTTTTTGCAATTTTGATGCGATCAGTTCGGAATTTTCGACTGATACCGTTCCCACCAGAACCGGTTGTCCTTTAGCATGAAGGTGTTTAATTTCTTCGGTGACGGCGTCCCATTTTTCCGGCAGAGTGCGGTAAATGACATCCGAATTATCTTTGCGGACCATCGAACGGTTGGTCGGGATGATGATGACATCCAGATTATAAGTCGCCCCAAATTCGGCGGCTTCGGTTTCGGCGGTCCCGGTCATGCCGGACAATTTTTCATACATCCGGAAATAGTTTTGCAGTGTGATGGTCGCCAGAGTTTGATTTTCACGCTCGATCTTCACACCTTCTTTGGCCTCGACTGCCTGATGCAGTCCATCTGACCAACGGCGTCCGGCCATTAACGCGCATCGTTCTCTCAGGCGAAGGGCGCGCGCGGCGCCCGTTCGCAGATCCGATCGCCGCCGCCCGCGCTCGCTTCCGACAGCGCCGCTTCCGCCGCCGAGAGCAGCG
>JANOEF010000833.1:0-11323 GCA_031413075.1 Acidobacteriota bacterium
CAGCCATCACCTCGCTTACTATTCAAAACACTCAGGGCGTTTTCGGTGCAATTCATCAAACGGCTGAATCGGTGCGGGGGCAAACTCAGCCAATTATAGATGATTTCGCAGTTTCCGCTACTAAAACCGGGATGTTGCCAACCACCGAGGTCATCGAAGAAGTGGCTCGCCTGATAAAAATAAATAATTTGAAGAATTTGGTCGTGGATCCGGTTGTCCGCTCGACATCGGGCTTTGATTTGATTAGTGACGAGGCGTTACAGTCGTTAATAAAATATCTATTTCCGCTTTCGGATGTGGTCACCCCGAACCTTCCCGAAGCCGAAAGAATCTCAGGGTTGAGAATCGAAAGCGAAGCGGATTTTGAAAAAGTCGCCCGAAAAATTCAAGATTTAGGTGCGAAAAATGTTTTGCTTAAGGGCGGACACCTCTCGATTGGGGATGACGGATCGGGGTTTGCGAATTTGGAGAGCCAAAATTCAAAGATGGCCAGAGATTTTCTTTATCTCGGAGAGGAATTGCATATTTTTGAAGCCGAATATTATGTAACGACCGCCACTCACGGAACAGGTTGCACGTTGGCGGCGGCCATTACAGCAAATTTAGCCTTAGGGAAAACTCTGGTTGAAGCGGTTAAAATTGGGAAACAGTTTGTCAATGAAGCTATTCGCACCGCCCCGAACATCGGTTCCGGCCATTCGCCGATCAATGTCACTTTTGACATTGATCGTATTTCAAAGCGCTCAGGATAACTGAAGCGAATTACTGAGCCGGTTTGAAAATATTCGGTGATTGGTAAGTTACGCCAAAAGTAATTCCGGTCCGAGGACTGAACTTGGTTAAACCGAAGATGGCTGCCGTATCAAATTGAACGCCTGAAGCTTTGATTTGGGCTCCGACTCTAAATTGCGAAACGCTTTCAGTGCCAAGCGGCGCGGCGCTCGAACGAGTATTGGCGCGGCCATTAATTTCACTGACCAGATTGATATGATCGTTCAAGCGAAAAACTCCTGCCAAACCATATAACAAAACGTCGTTCTGCGTAAATCGCTCGATCGGAGCGGTCATAATACCCAATCCGATGTTGCCGTAAATATTGGCAAGAGGTGATTTGCCGGCCCGCTTGCCGAATTTCTTTTGGACCAGAATCTTACTGAAAATATTTATTTGATTGGTTCCGATGCCTTTTGCCTGATCGGTATTAGGCATCTGGAAACCAAATTTCATTCCAACTGCCGGACGATTTTTACTTTCAGCTAACAATTTGACTTTAACTGAGGTAATAAAATCATCAAAATCGTTGGTCGAGTTTCCGGTAAACGATAGCGGAACAGCCGAGGGTGTTTGTGAGTTGATGGCGACAAAGTTCTGAATGGTTCCTTCGATTTGAATCTCGACATTTGAGGCGAAACCCTGGCGGATGCGGATGTCGCCGACTCGGGTTTGATCACCTTCGATGCCGGATAAAGGGAATTTAGCTTTTTGCAGAAAATCAACTCCGGCTGAAATGTTGATAGTCCCTGCCGGAATGATGTCAACGTCATCCGTAATTAACGGACGCTGTTGAGCAAAAACGAAAATACTAAGGCAAATAATAATTGAAATGGAACCAATGAAGCATTTCATGAACTTAATCTTGCTATAAAAAAAGTGGTTTGTAAATCTTTTGATAAAGAGAAAAGAAAAAAGGGGCGATAAAATTACCGCCCATCTAAGTTTTTAAGTTGTCAATTGAGGTTAAAATCTGAATCGGGCGCCGAATTGAATGCGGCGCGGATCAAAGGCCGAAGTAAATCCTAAAGGTGTGCTTGGTCCGACATCTTTTCGTCCTCGGACATTGTCAACCGTCGCAAATGTCGAACCAACGGTATTATTGACCGAGGCGAAATTCAAATTGTTGAGGATATTAAAGCCTTCGATCGTTAATTCGAGACTGCGGGTTTCGGTGCCCAATCCAATTTTACGGGAAATGCGCATATCGAAGGTTCGAAAACTCGGACCCAATCCGATATTGCGTGCGATCGGCCCCTGGAAATTGACCCCGTCAGTAGTCAAAAGCGGCCGGTCGCCGTTGGTTGAACGGTCGCCATTAACGTCGGCTCCAGCCAATAGATTAAAAGGTCTTCCGCTATTGGCGCGGAAAATCGGGGTCACAGTCCAATCACGGAGAGCGGCGTTTTTGTATGGACTTTGCAAGACTGCGTAGATCACGAATTTATGTCGTTGGTCAAAGGACGAAAGCGAATATTCAGGATTATCATCAAGTTGGTCAAAAGCCCGAAAATCGCTATTGTAATCAACGACTTGATCGTTTGCCCGGCTGTAAGTGTAGTTAGCCGAAATCGCGAAATTACGTCCAAACTGCTTGTTGGTTTCGAGAATGAATCCGTGATAATTAGCCGAAGCCGCTGATTCGTAGATGATTTCCTGAAACAAAGTCGGATCCCGGAAACAAGTAAAAATTGCGGCGCCCGTACATCCTGAGGCCGCCGACCAGTCGCGGATCCCTCGCGAAGTTTTCGGTCGATCAAGCAAATTAATGTCTCGCGCCCGCGTGATAAATTGGGTTAGCGCCCAAACATAGCTGGCTCCAAAACTAAACCCCGGAGCAAATTCATGTTCGATTCCAATGCTCGTCTGTTGGGCTCTCGGATTGCGATAGGTCGGATCTGAACGAAACAGCACGGTTAAAGGATTACGCGGTCCGGTTTGCGAGATCGTGATGCCAAATTGGGTTAAGTCTGCCGGAGTAATGGTTCTCGTTGTATTCGGAATCCCAATCGCCCCTTGAGCCAAAAGGGTTCGGAATATATTAACCGGTCCGTTTACTGCAAATGGATTTGCCGCATTTAGCGTTGATAAGATTTGCGGTATTTGTCGTTTGCCGTTAATTTCGTTAAGCGCGTTGACGACATAATCAATAACAAAAGGAATCTGAGCATAAAAGATTCCATAACCGCCGCGAATGATCGTTTTCTTAGTGCCGACCGGATCCCACGCAAAACCTATTCTGGGAGCGACATTTCCGTAAAATGTGCGCAATGGGGATTTGCGGACATCCACCTCGTATCGTAACCCGTAATTTATAGTTAACGTTGAGGTTGCGTTCCAGGTATCCTGTCCGTAAAACGAATAATACGGAAGTTTTCCGCCAACGATTCCATCCCCGAATCCCTGTTGATAAGAAGTTGGCAATCCGAGATCCAGCCCTTGGAGTTGATTGATGGAAGTGGTTGCCAATTGCGGACTGACAAATGAGCCGGGTAAAACGCTGAAACCGAAACGACCGCCAAAAAAGGTTTTCGAGTCAAAAAAACCATCGCGCATCAAAAAACTTCCGCCGAATTTTAGACGATGCGAACCGGTGACAAAGGTCAAATTGTCGGCAACTTCGTATCGGCGGTCAAAATTAAAGCTTGGAAGAAAAATATCCCGGTTAAAAAAACCGAATCCGGTGACATTTAATTCAGGCCCGTTGGGGTCGTTCGAAGTAACAAACAACGTGTTGTAATTGCCCTGCAATCGTAGTTCGTTGATCAAAGTCGGGCTAAAAACATGAGTCCAGCCGCCGGCTAAATTATGATCCAGCGTTTCGACATTATTCGAACGCGAAAATGCCAGCAGAGCCCGAGTAGCCTGGTTTACTTCATCGCGTTTAGTGAAACTGTAACGTAAGAAAAAGCTGTTCGCCTCACTTGGAATATGATCAACCCGCATTGAAAGAGAGTTTGAATTTCCGGTGAACGGAAACACACCGGTATTGTTGCGAAACAAATTCTGGGTGTTCGTTTTGGAAGTCAGCGTAGCCTGGAGAATTGGAGCACATTGGGCTCTGGTGACCTGCGCTTGCCCGTTTAAGCAAGTGACCAAAGTTGGATCAACACTCGCAGCAAGTGCCGAAATGATACTTGCTTGTCCGGCGGTTGGCTGAAAGATGCTCAAGTTATTAAGTAAAGTTACGGTTGAAGACTCACGCCGCCGCAGTCCTTCGTAACCACCAAAGAAAAATGTCTTGTCCTTGATTATCGGTCCGCCGACGGTGAATCCGTATTGTTGGCGATTGGCATCAGGCTTCACCCGAGTCAGCGTGGTACCCTGTAAAACCGTCGCAAACGGATCAGCGGCATCTAAACTCTGATCTCGGAAATAAGCGAATATACTTCCGCGAAAATTGTTGGTTCCTGTTTTAGAAACGATATTTACCACCCCGCCGCTGGCACCGCCCAGTTCGGCGTTGTAATTACTGCGATTGACCTGAAATTCCTGGACGGCCTCCTGGCTCAACGTCGAACGGACGCCGCCACCCTGATCGTTCGCTTCGGCTCCGTCAACCGTGATACTGTTGCCGCGGCCATTGTTGCCGTAAAAAGAAATTCCGCTTTGCGGAGTTTGGGCAACCCGAAAATCCGAATTATCCGCCAACGCATTTGAATCAACGACGCCGGGGGCGAGCAAGGTAAAACTCAAATAATCACGGCGATCGATTGGCAAATTACGAATATATTTTTCGTTGATGGTGGTAGATTGCTGGGTTCTTTCTGCTTCAATTAAAGGAGCATCGGAAGTAATATCTACGGTTGCGGTTGCTTCGCCGATCTGGAGAATAAAATCTTGGTTCGAAGTTTGTCCGACCGTGAGTTGTACTTCATTTTTTTGCAACGTCGAAAATCCTTTGGCTTGAGCTTTAATCTGATAGATTCCCGGTGACAATGACAAAATTCGATAATTACCCTGGTCATCGGTCGTCGCTGTCCGGCTAATGCCTTTTTCTTTATCCGTGACAGTAATTGTTGCGCCACTCACAACGGCGCCATTTGGGTCAGTGAGGCGTCCGGTAATTTCCGAAGTTGCCCCGCCTGCCTGAGCCAAAATTGTCGGTGCCAGAAAAAAACAAAAGACTACCAAGATGGAACATTGTTCAAATATCCGTTTCATAATTATTCTCCGAATTTAATTTAGTGTAAAACTTTTAGTTATTGAGATGTAACTGTATGTTTGTTGGTGGGAAAAGTCAAGAATTATTCAATTACTCCGCCTCTGCAATTAGTCCTCATTTGAAGTGAATTCTCGCTTTTATGACGGGCCGGCATCAATATAGCTAAGGAGGATGCAAAAAATCTGACCTGATGCTGTGAGGCAACAATTAGGCTCAAATTGCGGAAAATAGCTGATTGAAGCATCCTTGAGTTCTCTCACAAAGAATTAACTGTTTGAACAAAAACTTTTGTGCTTTGGACAAGAAAGCTAAAAATTGGCACAATAAATTTCGGCTTGTTTCCCTAAAAAAAGAGATATGGAACTGATAGATTCAGAGAAAAATTCACCCGAGAGCAATGGCGGATTGCGGTTGGTTGCCGATAATAAAGAACCTCATTTATTTCCGGTCATTCAAAAACAGTTTGTCAATTTTATCTTTTTTCGGGTCAACCCTGAATGGCGCAAACTTGAACCCGAAAAGAAAAAGCTTTACCGAGCCCAGTTTGAAGAAGTATTTGACCGTTATCGAGAGGAGCTTTTGCTTTTCAGTTATTCTTTGGTGGGATTTGACTCGAAGGCGGATTTGATGTTTTGGCGAATTGGCAATTCGCTTGATTTAATTCAAGAAATGACCTCCAATCTCTATCGGACCGAATTAGGAAGTTTTTTGGAAACGACCGACAATTATCTGTCAGCAACCAAAAAGCGGATGTTTATTGGCCCGGAAAGCAATCAACAATTTGAAGACCGTTATCATATTATCGCCGGCGAAAAAAAATATCATTTTGTTTATCCGTGTGCCAAGAATCGGGACTGGTATGAAAAATCGAGCGAGGAGCGTGAAAGTCTGATCGAAGAAAATTTTATGGTCGGGACTAAATTCAGAAATATTAAAATCCATCTAACTCATGCGTTTGGGTTTAGTGAGCAGGAGTTCATTGTTAGTTTTGAAACTAATGAACCAAAAGATTTTCTCGCCTTGGCGGAGGAACTGAGCCAAACCCAGGCCAGCAAATTAACGTTGCGAGGGACTCCGATTTACACTTGTCGGCAGAGACCGTTAATCGAATGTTTAGATGCTATCGGATAGTTAATGGCGAATTACGAATTACAAATTACGCCCAATTGTTAATTGTTAATTGTTAATTGTTAATTGTTAATTGTTAATTGTTAATTGTTAATTGGTAATTCGTAATTGGTAATTGGTAATTCGTAATTCGTAATTCGTAATTGGTAATTCGTAATTCGTAATTAAATATGAAAGTTGCCAGAAAATTTACGATTAGCGGAATGGTGCAGGGCGTTGGATTTAGATTTTTTACCCAGCGAGCGGCGGCCCGGCATCAAGTTTTAGGCTACGTCCGAAACTTAAGAGATGGGCGGGTCGAAGCCTATGCGGAAGGAAGTACTGAAACGGTCGAAGCCTTCAAACACGAATTAACCGCCGGTCCAAGTTATTCAAAGGTCGAAGAGCTTGAAGAAATAGTTTTAGAGCCAACCGGTCTCTATTCATCATTTAGAATTGAAAAGTAGTTAGGAAAGACGAGGGACCGGAGAAGAGATTATTAGCTCATCTGTTATCCATCATCCTTCAACCCTTAAAATAATGGAACAATTAAAATCATTAATACGCGAAGTGCCTGATTTCCCCAAACCGGGCATCAATTTTTACGATATTACCACGCTTTTGAAAGATGCTGCCGGCTTTCAACAAACGATTGATGCGCTGGCGGAACAGTTCAAAGGCCAACAGATTGACACCATCATCGGGGTTGAATCACGTGGATTTATTTTTGGTGCGCCGCTGGCGTGCAAATTGGGCATTGGATTCGTTCCGGTTCGTAAGCCGAAAAAGCTTCCGGCTGAAAAGGTTTCAGTATCATATGATCTGGAATACGGGCAGGATACTCTCGAAATGCACCGGGACGCAGTCGGCGAAGGGCACAAAGTCTTGATTGTAGATGACCTCTTAGCGACCGGCGGCACGGCCCGGGCGGTTTGTGATTTGGTCGAAGGTCTCGGCGGCGAAATTGTCGGACTTTCTTTTGTGATCGAGCTAAACTTTTTGAACGGTCGCGCTAAATTTGATGGGTATCAAGTTAAATCGCTTTTGGCGTATGATGATTAGTGATTGATCGAAACGAGCCGTCTCAGCCAGGCTTCGTTTTGCCACTTCTCTAAAAAGTAGCAAAATTGTAAATAATTGAGTAAATTTGGTTTTCGGTTTTTCTTAATTTTGCATTTTGCATTGATAATTTTGCATTACTGCTTGGCTCTTGTAGCTCAGTTGGATAGAGCAACCGCCTCCTAAGCGGTAGGCCGTGCGTTCAAATCGCGCCAAGAGCATTTTTTATGTCTAAAATTGAAACTTTTGCCGAATACGAAAAGGCCATTGAGCCGTTAGTGTTGTATCCCCGTCAAACACAGTTTGAAGCTTTGCAATATGTGACCTTAGGTCTCAATGGTGAGGCGGGCGAGGTAGCGGAACAAATAAAAAAGGCGATGCGTAATGATGGCGGACGGCTGACCCCGGAACGTCTCGAAGCCTTGAAAAAAGAAGTCGGGGATGTTCTCTGGTATCTGTCCCGGTTGGCGGCTGAACTTAATACGAGTCTGGAGGAGATTGCACAAATAAACGTGGAAAAACTCTCGGGCAGAAAAGACAAAGGGAATCTGAAACACGAATAATTTATATTTGAGACATTTGATATAGCCATTATCTGCTTTATTTTTGTGAGCTGAGAAAGAAATAAAAATAATATCAAAATCACAAAATAAAATTTTTATATTTTTTCTGGAAAGATTTTGGGAATACATCTTTCTATAAACAACGGAATAAAACGGTTGGTCAAGTGCAGTGGCAAGCTAAACAAACGTCCCCAAGCGTTTTAATAAGTTCATTTAGATGTCTATTTTCTGAAACTAGAGAGTCGCCTGAGCAAGAGGTGGCTCTATTTTTTTGCCTTAAAAAGAGTTCATCAATTATCGGAAGTAAACTCAGCAATTTAACCAACCTTCACGCTTCGGAACGATTGAAAATCCAAAATCCAAAATCTAAAATCCCAAATTTGATTCTATTGAGACTTTTACTCCGCTCCAGAGTTTTGAATACGCAAAATACAGTTTGGATTATTTGGACTTTAAGGCTGATAGTGTAGAATCATTGTGAAATTCACTTTAATTAAATTTGATGAAAATATCAGTCTTATTCTTTGGTCAAACCGCAGAAATCGTTGGAAGACGCGAAATCGAAATCTCGTTAGATAATTCAGTCAAGTCCGGCGAGGCGGTGGCCGGAGTTTTGGAAAAATACCCGAAACTCAAGGAAACCAAATTGCTTTTTGCAGTCAACCAGAATTATGCAAAGGGTGATGAACTGATCAATGACGGCGATGAACTCGCTATTTTTACCGCAGTTTCAGGAGGTTGAATCATTAAACATTTATTTTTAACCAACAGTTTTTGATAAAAGTTAAATGCTCAAGCTTAAATGAATAAAGATTTTTACGAACTTACCACCGAACCTCTCAATGTCGGCGAAATTGCCCGCCGGGTGGTTCCGGCCAGTTGCGGAGCGATTGTCACGCTCGATGGATTTGTCCGCCAATGGACTAGGGAAAAGGAAACCTTATACCTTGAATATGAAGCTTACCAACCGATGGCTTTAAAAGAGATGGAAAAGCTCATTAAAAATGCTAAAGAGCAGTTTGAAATTGAAAATGTTGGGATTGTTCACCGGCTTGGCCGAATGGAAATTGGCGAGACAAGTGTTGTCATCTCAGTCGCTTCACCACATCGCCGGGCTGCATTTGAGTCCTGTGAATGGCTGATCAAAGAACTCAAACGCACCGTTCCGATCTGGAAAAAGGAATTTTATGTTGGCGGTGAAGTTTGGATTCAAGGTGATTCTCAAGAAAAAAGTTAATCACCAATGCACAATTAACCATGGACAATGGACAATCAAGAAAACCCAAAAACCAAAGGTAATCAACTATTTGCAAACTTTTCTTGATTTTCAAAATGTCGTAAAACTTTTTCTGACCTGCTTAAAAATTTACTCCTGAGACGACAATCTGTTTAATTTCTTACCTGATCAGAGATGAAAATGAACCTTGAGACAAATCAGGTCCTTCCAAATCCAACAAAAAATTAATAAAATGTAATAAATAAACATTATTTCAAATATACTTAACTCAAGTTAAACCAATGATTTGCCCGCGAATAAACGCGAATAAACGCGAAAAAATCAATTATTTGGCAATTACATGAATGAGTTTGAATCAATTCTTAAAAAATATTCGGGCAGATTCGTGTCATTCACGGGCAAAATTTCCTATTGAACATAATCTCTAATATTTTCGGCAATGTTAGAGAAAGTTAAGTTTTCCTGCCTTGCTCAATCCTAAAAACAGTCATATCATCGAAAAAAACGAACAATTTGTTTTCAAATTTGAGGCGAAAACGGGTTTCACTTAAATATTAATAAAGGATTATCTATGAAAAAAATCATTGCGTTTACAGGAACAATTTTATTTTTTGCGATTGGTATTTTGGCTCAATCGCAAGCAACCACGGGAAATATCGAAGGTCGGGTGCTTGATCAAAATGGGGCAGTTGTGCCAAATGTCAGCGTTTCAGCGACCAATCAGGAGACCGGTTTTGGCAAAACTGTGATGACTGACAGCGACGGCAATTATCTTTTTGTGCTATTGCCGCCGGGAAAATATAAAGTCACCGCCAAAGCCGCTTCGGGTTTTCAGCCGGCTGATTATACCAATGTCCCGGTCAGCGTCGGGGGAAAAACCTCGCTGGATATTTCGCTCAGCGTCAGCGGCAGTGTGACGACAGTTGATGTCGAAGCCGATCGCGAGTTGGTTGAAACAACCCGAAGTTCGGTTTCTTCGACCGTCAATGAAAAAGCAATTGCGACTTTACCGGTTAATGGTCGCAACTTTTTGGACTTTGCAACCTTGACCCCGGGCGTCACCCGCGACCCGACCCGGGGTGGTGATTTAGCGGTGGGCGGTCAAAAAGGAACTTTTAACAGTTTGCAGGTTGACGGGGCAGACAACAACAACACCTTTTTTGGTCAATCGTTTGGGCGCACCGGAACTCGTCCTCCGTATCAATTCTCCATCGAAACGGTCAAAGAATTTCAAATCAACCAGAACGGATTTTCGGCTGAATTCGGACGGGCGGCCGGTGCCGTGATTAATGTGGTGACCAAATCAGGGACTAATAAATTGAGCGGCGGAGCATTTCTTTTTTTCCGCGATGAATCTCTGAATAGCAACACTCCCATCTTAACCGCCAGGAATGCAAAACGTCCTAAATCGCAAATCAAACAATTTGGCGGACGCATCGGCGGGCCATTTGTGAAGGATCGGGCATTTTTCTTTTTTGCCTATGACGGACAACGGGCTAACGTTCCTCAAATAATTGATTCGCCGGGATTGGCCGCGGCGTTGATCGCGACTCCGACTTTAAACACTTCATTGCTGCCGAAACTAAATACCTATGATATTGGTCGCCAGCAGGATGTCTATTTGTTCAAAACAGATATTATTCTTAATCAAAAAAATCAACTTTCGGTTCGTTTTAATCAGCAAAACTTTACCGGTGAAAATAATGAAAACAGCGGTCCATTGAGTGCCGAAGAACATTCGGGAAACAGCCGGGCCACTACAACTACCTTAGCCGGAACTTTGACCTCGAGTCTCTCGAACACGATTTTTAATGAATTTCGGATGCAATACGGTCGTGACAAAGAGCCGGGTGAAGCCAATAGTGCTCAGCCGGAGGCCCGGATCCAAACCGGGCAGGGATTTTTGAATATTGGGCGAAACAATTTCAGTCCCCGCGAAACAACCATTAAGCGATTTCAAATAATTGATAATATTACCTTTTTAGTTGGTCAACATAATATCAAAACGGGGGTTGATTTTAACTTTGATAAAATTTTCAATTTCTTTCCCGGACTTTTCACCGGTCAATATACCTTTAACAGTTACGCCCTCTTTGCCAGTAATACACCCGCCAGCTATGCACAGAATTTTGCCGGCTCAGGAACCACCGGGGCTACTACGGAGCCAAATAATAATGAATATGCTTTTTTCGTACAGGATGATTGGCGGGCGCGACCTAATCTGACGCTCAATCTCGGTTTGCGGTTTGATTACCAGGAAATCGCTAAACCGCAAATTCAGAATTCGAATGCGGCCCTGCTGGCAGCCGGGTATGACACCAGTTTTCAGCCAAAGGACAAAAATAATTTTGCCCCTCGATTTGGGATCAGTTATGCGTTCAATCCCAAAACCGTTATTCGTGGCGGGTATGGAATTTTTTA
>JANOEF010000834.1:0-2882 GCA_031413075.1 Acidobacteriota bacterium
CCTCATCACTGAACATACCGATTTCTCTATTGCCATCTTCGGCTCCAAAATAATTGTAAGAATCATATAAATTTGCCTTAAGTTTATTTTGTGCAAAAGTTATTTGAATAAAAACTGCAATGGACAAAATAACAAACAAACTTAAAAAGTTTCTGAACTTCATAAATAACAAACTTCCTTCACCGCCGCGATGATCTTTTCAACACTCGGCAAAGCCGCGACTTCTAAATTTCGGGCGTAAGGCATTGGGGCTTCGGCGCAGGAAATGCGTTTGATCGGTGCATCCAAATAGTCAAAAGCGTGTTCCATGACCTGATGCGAAATTTCCGCCCCAACGCTGGCAAAAGAATGTGACTCTTCCGCAATTACTAAACGATTTGTCTTTTTAACCGAATTAACGATCGTCTCTATATCAAGCGGTTTAATGGTGCGCGGATCAACCACCTCAACCGAAACGCCTTCGTTTTCAAGCATTTCAGCCGCTTTCAACGCTTGCGGAACGGTGAACGAGCGGGCAACGATGGTACAATCTGTTCCTTCGCGTTTAATGTCGGCAACGCCTAACGGAATCAGAAAATCTTCATCGTCGGGGACTTCGCCTTTCATTCCATACATCGTTTCCTGTTCCAGAAAAATGACCGGATTATTATCCCGGATAGCCGATTTCAAAAGCCCTTTGGCATCAGCGGCGGTTGACGGCATGACAATTTTTAAGCCGGGGAAGTTGGCGTAAAATGATTCAAATGACTGAGAATGCTGCGATGAAACCTGAAATGCCGAGCCGTTCGGTCCGCGAAAAACTATCGGGATATTGAATTGTCCGCCCGACATATAATACATTTTGGCGGCGTGATTGATGATTTGGTCAGCGGCTAAAACGCTGAAATTAAACGTCATAAATTCAATCACAGGTCGCAAACCGGCCATCGCCGCGCCAACCCCTAAACCGGCAAAACCGAGTTCGGTAATTGGCGTATCAATCACCCGTTTATCGCCGAACTCTTTCCAGAGTCCGCGGGTCACTTTATAGGCTCCATCATATTCGGCGACCTCTTCGCCCATGATAAAGACATTTTCATCTCTTAAAATTTCTTCGCGTAAGGCGGCGTTTAGCGCGTCGCGGATGGTTAATGTTGCCATATTGTAAAAGTGAGCAGTAAGCGGTTAGCCGTAAGCGGTTATTTGCGCTCAAGACTTCGTTTTAATCCAAATGTTACTGCCAGACATTCATCTAAAAGTTTTTGCAATTCGTCAGATTTTAGTTGGCTAACATAGCCAATTCTAAATGCTATTTCAATTTGCGTATTTAATTCGTTTAGTGAACCGATTGCAATGTTCAAAAAATTCTTAAATTGATCATTAGTGCGACCTGCCGCACCTTCGGCGATATTTGAAGGTGCTGAAACGGCTGCTCTTTTCATTTGCGAAGTCAGACCATAAATTTCTTCTTTTGGAAAGTTTTTGGTTGTTTCATAAATCAACACCACCAAATCCATACATTTTTGCCAAGCAACTAATCTTTTGTGAGGTTTTTCAATACTCATCTTTTCTGCTCACGGCTGACAGCTAACTGCTCACTCTGAAAAAATATCCGTCATCAATTCGCTTTCATCCGGAAATGGACTTTCCTCGGCAAATTTAACTGCACGTTCAACCTGTTCGGCGGCTCTTTGTTCAATTTCTTCAACCGTTTTATCAGTAATGATTTTGGCTTCTTTCAAACTCTCAATGAACAATAGAATCGGGTCGCGTTCCTGATATTTTTTGACTTCTTCGGTTGTTCGATAATTGCCGGGGTCGCTCATCGAATGTCCGCGATAGCGATATGCGCGAATCTCCAGGAGGGTCGGCGAACCATCACGGCGACCGCGCTCAACTGCCCGAGTGACTGCATCACGAACCGCCATGACGTCCATTCCGTCAACAAATTCCGAAGCAATTCCATACCCATCGCCTTTGATGGTGATGTCACTGACGGACATCGCTCTGGCTTGCGAAGTTCCCATCCCGTAAACATTATTTTCGCAAATGTAAATACAGGGAATTTTCCAGAGCTGCGCCATATTTAATGATTCATGAAAAATACCTTGATTTAAGGCCGCTTCGCCGAAGAAACAAAGTGTTACCCCATCGGTCTCTTTATATTTCTGGGCAAAGGCCATCCCGGTTGCAACCCCTATTTGACCGCCAACGATGCCGTGTCCGCCGTAAAATTCGTGTTCTTTGCTAAACATATGCATCGAACCGCCCTTTCCTTTCACCACTCCACCGCTTTTCCCATAAAGCTCAGCCAATACGGCTTCTGGCGTGATGCCTTTAATAATGGCTTGAACGTGAGTTCGATAGCTGCCGATGACCATATCATCAGGGCGCAGAACCGACATGGCCCCGATTCCAATCGCTTCCTGCCCGATATACAGATGACAAAATCCGCCAATTTTTCCCATCCGATAGACTTCGGCGCATTTTTCCTCGAAACGTCTTCCCAAAACCATCTGGTATAACATTTCGAGCAATTTATCGTTAGGCGTGTTTTTGATGGCCTCAAGCTGTGATTTTCGCCGTTTGGCGTATTCGGCTTGAGCCTCTTCTACATTAATAATTTCAGGATTATCTACTGAAATCTCTACTTTAGCTTTACTCATTTTTGAAAGTTATGAAATTAGATGCAAAATAATTATTTGATTATACGAAATTCAAGGCAAATTGTGCAAAAAGCAAATTTCAGTTGTCAGAAAAACAAAAAATGTTAAAATCTAAAAGCATACTTTTGTCATTTCAAAATCTTCCAACCGTTAAATTTATGAAAGTCAGCATTGAAAAATTACTCGACGGACTTTGTCAGATACCGGAAACAGAATTTACCTGCGATAATATTTATC
>JANOEF010000835.1:0-3735 GCA_031413075.1 Acidobacteriota bacterium
GGTTCCGGTTCGTCTAAAAGCACTTCTTTTGAGCTGGTCAAAACTCTTTATCAAATTGAATCGGTGACCATCAATCCAACTCAAACATTAGGCGGGCTTCCGGTGACGGGAACTGTCAGTGTCCGAGAACTGGTTCAGTCATCAACCGGGGACACCACGGTTTCGCCTTCAACAATTTCCAAAAGAGTTAATCTTTCAGTAATTTCGGGTAACACCTCTCCAAACGAAATCGGAAATTTTAATACCAACGGCGGAAACTTTCCGCAAACAGCCATCTTTATTCCTGCCGGAGAATCAAGCGGACAATTTACCTTTACGCCATTTCCGGTTATTTCGCCAACCTCTCTGACAATTCACGCGGCTCCTGATTTGGGGGCGTTGGGAACAGGGAATACCCGCTCCGTTGGGTTGAATCTTGACGCGGTTAGTCTTCAATCTTTGGCACTGTCACGAACCGAAGTGGTGGGCGGAGAACAAGTAACCGGAACCGTCCAAATGAATGGTCCGATCAGGTTTAGTAACCAAGTATCTGTCGTGAGCAGTAGCCCTGTCGCCCCAATTTCCTCGGTTGTTTATAACAGCAACAGTTACACGCTCACTTTTAACATCAACACGTTAGCGAATATTACAACGGTCACGAATGCGATCATCACCGCCACCTTTGCCGGACAAACAATCACTAAACAATTGACTGTCAATAAACCCAGCCGGATGAGTTCTGTTTCTTTTCCCACAACCAAAGTTTTTAGAGATCTACCGACCAGATTTAGTTTTGAACTTGATGCGCCTGCCGCCGTCGGCGGAGCAAATATTTCGTTTACCAGTACCAATTCACAAGTTATCAGTCCGCCAACAAGTTACAACATCCCCCAGGGACAAACTTCGGGGAATATTATGGTCACTCCGGGTGGTAGTTCAGACTCAGCTACTTTAAGTTTTGGAGCCTCCCATTTTGGCAGTTCAAGAGGGGCGAATGTGACGGTTGAAAAGTTAGCGATAGATTTTTGTGATTCAGCGACAAATATCGTTGGAGGTCAACAACTTAACTGCACCGTGAGAATCGCTAACAGCGGAATGGTCGCGCCCGAAAACGGAATTCAGCTTTCCTTTCAAAACCCGAATCCCTCCGTTTTATCAATCCCTTCGACAATGACAATTGGGGCGGGACAAAATAGCGCGACTATTCAGATTTCAACCCAAACCGTCACCCAGAACACAAATGTCCAAATCACTTTTTCGATTCCCGGCAGTAATTATACCCGCACCTTTGTCATAACTCCGCCGTAAGTGCGAAGTTGTGTCGAAAGAAAATTGATCAGAGCGATCAGCAATCTTGAAAAAAACATAGTGGATAAATTTCAAACGAATGGTTTCCAAAACAAAAAAATATTTAATCACCACTGAGAGTCATGAGATTTTTGTCGTGCGCCGAAAGGGAAACAGAACGATCCGTGGGTTTTGCTCCGAATGCCAAACGGAAGTCGGGCTGCTGACGCTTGACGATGTGACCACCATGACAGGCAAAAGTATGCGTGAACTTTTCGGGTTGATTGAAAACGGCTCGATTCATTCGATCGAAACTGCCACCGGGCATTTGCTGGTTTGTTTGGAGTCGTTAAGCCATCTGGATAATTCCAAAATACTTGAAAAATAGGGAGATAACAAAATGCGAAAAGTTTCAAACTTAAAAATATGGTTTGGTTTGACGGTTTTATTAACCCTCTCAACCGCAGTTCTAGCCGGAGATGATACTCCGTTTATCCCGCCGACGCTGGTGAGAACGGAAACGACGGTTTTAGTCAGATATTCCGCCGAACTGAAAAAATACACCGTTGATTGCGAAACTTTGCGGGATTCTTCGCGGCTGGTCGGCGAACAGTTAAAAAAATGTCTGACCACGCTCAAGGATTTACGCACCAAATTTGACGGTTTTCTGCAAATGCAAACCTCATTGATGGACAAAATCAACAATGTTCAAAAATGGACGAAAGGGCTTGACGATGAATTTGATAAATATGCCTCAAAACGCGGAGTGTCATCTGGGCTTATCAGCGAAGTCTCGCAAAAAGGCGGTTTTCGCAGTTTCTTTCAATCTGCCAATCGGGAATTAAACGGGCTGAAAGGTGATTTTGACGGCGAAATCCGCGAACTCGAAGAAATGGTGAAAAAATCCGCATCGGCAAGCGCGGATAATTTTCAAAAGGTCTCTTCACCCTTGCGGTTCGCTGTGGTCAAAAGAGTTTATAAAGTGGTTCAAGACACCACGGATTCGACTTACTCGGCGATTTGCTGTCGCACTTCTTGCCCAATTTGAATTTAGTTAAAAAGATTTGGGGGTAAAACGAGATGTATCGGAAGCAAAACAAAAAAAATAATTTGACATTTATCGGGATCAGCTGTCTCGTGTTGCTCATCGTTGGAGCGTTTATTTTTAATCTTGCGCCTCACGCCCGAAACGACGTTGAGCGAACCGCCAACCTTGTCGGCAAAGAATTAGCGCCCACAGATAAAATTGAATTTACTTATTTGTTTGAGTTCGTTGAGAGAATTAAACAAAAAAACTCAGGAAGTTTCACGATAAACAGCGACACATTTCTGAAGAAATAATCAGTAATTATTAAAAGCCCTTTTGAAGGGAAATTTAAGGAGAAAAAAGATGAAAAATTTTATTACCACGGTAATTGCGATATTTTTATTGAGCTTAACTATTAATGCGCAAGGCAAAAAATACTCAAACAAGGAACACGGCTACAACTTCATAGCTCCGGCGGGATGGAACGTAAAAGAGGAAACGGGAAAATGTCCAAACATAGTTCTTTCAAATTCTGACCAGAACATTGGGATTATCGTGACGGCTGCGCATTCCATCAGTCTGGCCGATTTTTTAAAGGATGAATATAAGATGTTGGATTTCGGATATATTCCGGAGGGTAGAATACAAGAAAATAATGGTATTCAGGTTATTCGTTTGCTCAAAACCCAAGGCGATCGCAAAACAACTTTGGATATGGTTTTAATGCCTCTTGGCGACAATGATGCAATTGCAGTAATAGCCCTCACCGGAGAGGATACGTATATCCCGGAGGCTCACAATGCAGTTACTCAGATATTAAAATCCGTCAAACTCAGCTTTGGCAGAAAATTGAAAAAAGTATTTACCGATACGGAAAAAGCTCTGGCGGCGCAGTCAAACCAAAAAGGCTCTTCAACCTCGTCAGGCGGTTCTTCACCAAATTCTGGTTGGGGCAAACTCCTCTCAGGAAGGAAATTAGAGTATTTCAAAAACGGTTCTTCGAGAATATTTCGCTTTTGCGGGGCTGGGTTTAGTCAAAACGGTGAATCTTTGAATTCATCACAAAACGGCTACGGAAGTATCAACACCCGCCTCACCGGACGTTGGGACGTTCAGGGAAATACCCTTATTTTGCGCTATAACGATGGAGACACGGCTGAATACGACCTCAGCCAGGGCGAAGATACCGGCGGAGTTCGTCTGGATGGACAATTTTATGCAATGACAGAAGAAGGCTGTAACTAAATCGAATCGGAAGTTAGAGGAATAAGACAATGAAATATTTAGCACAATGGATTTTTACAATTGCTTTTGTTTTCTGTGGACTTCGCCGGTTGGGACATGCCGGTGCAGTACGCGTCGATCGTCCCCGAGCATCATGCGGTTCGAAAGGCAGCCGGGCTGTTCGACATCGCCCACATGGGCCGCCTGAAGATCACGGG
>JANOEF010000836.1:0-5018 GCA_031413075.1 Acidobacteriota bacterium
ACGTGCCAGGTTGAATTTAATTTCAGCTCACGAGTTGTTAAGCTTTGGCAAGAGTCTCGAATTATTACCCAAATTAAAAGAAGTTTTGCGGGGCGATGTGGTGCGGTTTGGTCAAATTCTGACCAATATGCCAAATTGTGAAAAAATCTCCAGACTCATTGAATCAGCAATATCCGAGACGTTGCCGAGCTCCAAAAATGAACAAATCGGAATCATCAAACAGGGTTTTTCGGCTGAACTTGATAAGCTTCGCGCCACGCTCAAGGATGGCAAGGGATTTTTGGCCGAAATGGAAATAAGAGAGCGTCAGCGGACCGGAATCAAAAGTTTGCGAGTCGCCTATAACAAAGTATTCGGTTATTTCATCGAAGTTACTAAATCAAATTTACACCTGGTTCCAACCGATTATGTTCGTAAACAAACTCTGCTTCCGAGTGAACGATTTGTCACACTAGAACTTAAAGAATATGAATCGCTGGTCTTGCACGCCCAGGAACGGATCGAAGAGCTTGAAAATTCTTTGTTACGCCAGGTTTGTCAGGAGATCGGAAAATCACGTCAACAATTTCAATTAGCCGCACAAATTGTTGCATATCTTGATGTTATTTCTGCGCTCGGAGAAATTGCGGATGAAAATAATTATTGTTGTCCGCAGGTCAATCACACTTCTTTATTAAGAATCAAAAACGGAAGACATCCCGTAATTGAGCAAAAACTTCGGGCTCAAAATCTGGACTTTGTCGGAAATGATGCTGCTTTGGGTGGGAACCAGGCGGCCCAAATAGCATTAATTACCGGGCCCAATGCTTCGGGAAAATCAACCTATCTTCGCCAAATTGCCTTGATTGTCCTTTTAGCTCAAATAGGTAGTTTTGTGCCGGCCGATGAAGCTGTGATCGGGACGGTTGACCGGATTTTTACCCGCATCGGATTATATGACCGGATTGGACTCGGTCAATCAACCTTTATGACCGAGATGATCGAAACGGCTGAAATTTTACATAATGCAACCTCTAAATCACTGATTTTATTGGATGAACTCGGACGCGGAACTTCAACCTACGATGGTTTGGCGGTGGCTCGAAGCGTGGTCGAATTTATCCATAATCATCCTAATCTGCAATCCCGCACTCTTTTTGCTACTCATTACCACGAACTTGCAGAACTCGAAGGATTATTACCAAATTTAGAAAATTTACAGGTGGAAATAGAGGAAAATGATGGTGAATTAATTTTCAAATATAAAATAAGCCGCGGCGTGGCTTTAAAAAGTTTCGGCGTTTATGCGGCAAAATTAGCCGGCTTGCCCAAGCCCGTCATCCGTCGGGCCGAAGAATTGTTGAAAGAATACGAAAGTTTGCAATTTGCCGGAATTAGCCCAACCTTCGATAATTTGTCATTCGAAAGTATTTTGTCGAAAATTGATGTCGAAAGTCTTTCACCCATTGAAGCCCTCATGAAACTCTACGAGTTGAAAAAGCTCTCCCACAATCATCATTTAGCCGATAACAAAAAAATTGCCTGAATAATTTAGAATTCCGAAGGTTATGGATCTCTCACGATCGCAGAAAACAAATTAGAATAGTTTAAATTTGATGGTCAAATATTTTTTAGGATTTTGGCGAAAATCGTAAATCATTTTAGTAGCTTCGCTCGAAAGCTGATTCACATTGGCGGAGGTTTGGTTGATGCTGTTATAGAGCGTTTCATCTTTCAGAAGTTTGCCAAAAGTACCTTTTCCGGCTTGAGCATCGGCTAAAATTAAATCCAATTTATCCGCTGTCGAATTAAATTTGGCCAGAGTTTGACGGGCATCATTGTAGAGTTGCTCGTCCTTTAAGAATTTACCGGCGGTGCCTTTTCCTTCAGTTAATTCTTTGGTGACGAGTCTGACATCGTCAGCAATGGTATTGATCCGGGCCATCGAAGCTTTGATGTCTTTGAGAGACTCGCGGACGTCATTATAAAGCGCATCATCAGTCAAAAATTTACCGGCCGTGCCTTTTCCGCTTCTTAAATCGGTTGAAATGCCTTCTAATTGAGTGATGGTTTTATTTAAATTGTCATAAAGTTGAGGGTCATTTATTAATTTTCCGGCACTTCCATCTCCCGCTTTGACCCGTTCAATCAAAGTCTGAATTTTGACCATGGTTAATTTTGCTTCGCCCACGGTTGAATCCAGGGTGCGGTAGAGCGACTGATCGTTGATTAAACGACCGAGGGTGCCGTCGCCCTGATTTGCCTTATTTAATATTTCATTAGTTGGAATCGCCAACTTATTGATTTGTCCGAGCAAATCGTTTCCGGTTGAAGTTAATTGGTTGATTGAGATGGCGGTACTGGACGGCAAAACATAATTTTCTTCGACCGGATTTCCTTTGATGGTGCCGGTAGTGATATTGATAGTTTTGTCGTTGCCTAAAACAGAAGTGGCGATCAGTTGGGCAGTTGAATCGGTTCGGATACGTTCGGTTATCGGTTTTGCGTCCAAAACAGAACTGACGCTCATTATGGCCTCAATTTTTTCTTCTTCAGGACTATCGGGCGGCAGAAATTTGACGGCTTCTACTTTACCGATGTGAACGCCTGCCAGTTGAACTTCAGCACCCTCGCGCAGTCCGTCGGCAGTCACAAAACGGGCTTTGAGTCTCATTTTCTTTTCAAAGGGGTTAAAATCTCCGGTAGCATTTAAGATCAAAAAAGCCAACACGATCAAAGCGCAGAGAACGAAAATCCCGACGCGGAGCTGACTAAAACCGATATTTCTTTGGGTTGGCGGCATAAATGATATTTCAGCAAAATGATTCTGTCAATTATTAGAAATCTGACGGAAAAAAGCAAGGAATTTAAGCCATAATTATTTTCCCCGGAGGAATCGGCGAATAAAAGGATCGGCGGAGCTTCTTAACTCTTCATCCCGGCCGTCAAAAATGATTTCTCCATCCCGGAGCATGATAATTCCGGTATTGATGAGGCACAGCTTTTCACCTTCTTCTTCAAAAATTACCTCACCCTGCTCATTAACCAAGGCATATTCGGAACAAAGATAATTTAAATTTTGCATTTCATGGGTGACAAAAATTGACGAGACATCCTCCAAATCGCGGAGTTTGATGGCGAGTTCGCAAATTGTCCGGGCAGTCGGCGGATCTAAACCGGCAGTTGGCTCATCGAACATGACGATTTTAGGATCTCCAATCAGAGCTCGGGCAATTCCGACCCGTCTTCGCATCCCGCCCGAAAGTTCACTCGGCATCTTTCCGATAGATTCTTCTAAATCCACAAAATTCAACATTCGACGAACTTCATGTTCCACTTGTTCTTCATCAATTCCTTGTTCATGAAGCCGATAGGCCACGTTATCATAAACCGAAAGTGAGTCGAAAAGTGCACCTTCCTGGAAAACCATTCCCATCTTTTGTCGAATATCCGTCATTTCGACATCAGAATAATTAGTTATATTTTCGCCGTCAACCAAAATTTCACCCGAATCAGGTTTGATTAACCCGAGCAATAATCGAATAGTGGTGGATTTGCCGCCGCCGCTCCGACCCAAAATAATTTTAGTTTCGCCGCGACGAACCGTAAAACTAATGCCGTTCAATATTTTTTTATCGTCAAAAGAGAGATGCACATCCCGAAATTCGATGACCGGAATCGTCCGGTCAATTGATTCTATTAAATGATTTCGAGAATTATTCGTCATTTTACCAACTGTCTTTTAAGAAAACCTGAATGATTCGGGAAAGGAAAAAATCAGCAATGATCACATAAATCGAAGAGAGGACAACGGCGACTGTGGTGGATCGTCCCACGCCAACTGTCCCCCCACTGGTTGAAAGCCCGCGATAACAAGAAATACAACCAATGATGAAACCGAAAACAATGGGTTTTATCAAACCGCCGATGATGTCATCAGTTTGAATGCCGGCTCTGGCGGTCACTATAAAAGCGTTATAATCCAGCCCAAAGATACTTTTTGCCACCACGGCCGCCCCGATGAGTCCCAAAATATCGGCCACAATGACCAATAACGGAAGAGTTAGAACCAGGGCTAAAATTCGGGGGGTGACAAGTTTGCGGATCGGATCTGTCCCCAAAGCGCGCATCGCATCAATTTGCTGTGAAACCACCATCGAACCGAGCTCGGCAGAGATCGAAGAGCCAACCCGGCCAGCCACCATCAAAGCTGAAAAAACCGGCCCAAGTTCGCGGATCATGGTAGTTGCAACAAACATCCCGGTTTGGCTCTGACCACCGTAAAAAGCCAATAACGGGTAGCCCTGGAGGGTCAATACTCCACCCGTGAAAAAACCGGTCAACAAAATAATAGGCAGTGATCCAACCCCGATGATATCCATTTGTTTGACCATCTCTTTAAAATAGCGCGGGCTTTTGGTCAGCCCGACCAGAACCGACCAAATTAAATTTGTGATTTCCTGCAGTTCAAGTAAAAATCTTTTAAACAAGCCCATCTTGGAGTACTTTGATATTTCTGAATTTACCTCTTTAGAGATTACAACGAATGTCAAAGAAAAAACAAAAAGGGCCGTCTGAAATTTCAAACGGCCCTGAAAAAAAATTGCCCCAAATTAAATTACCGGACGACCCAACCTTTTTTGGATTGGTCGTTTTATTTGGTTTGGACGATTTTCGGGATTATTTTTAGGTTTTTGCTGAAATCGTTCCCGGAGCTGTTTGAACTTAAATAACTGCTCCCGGGTCAAAATTTTTCTGATCGAGATTTCCAACAGAGTCCGGTTTTTTGCCACTTCGGATTGTGCTTTTTGAAAGATCTGTAACCTTTCCTGAATCAGTTGGTCAGATGTTTCTTCGGAATAAATTGCCTCCTCGAGTGCTTCTTTGGCTTGACGCATACTGCGCTCAGATTCACGAAGTTGTGGCTGCAGAGATCCGTTTAGTTGACGTAATTGCCGCACTTGATCCTGCGTCAAACCTAAAGCCTGCAACAAATTAGGACGACGAGGAGGGGGCTCGGCAAACTGATTCTGAGGCTG